>JAZREB010000027.1:0-4704 GCA_045660585.1 Faecousia sp.
GTAGATCTGTACGGTGACCACGGAGCGAAGCTCTGCGGCAAGGAGAGTGTCCAGAGTGAAGGCGAAGTAGCCGAGATTTGCATTATACAGCTCAGCGTTGGTTAGAACTACATTCTTTTCTGCGCCCTTAGTGTCGGAGTAGGTAACACGGAGGCTAAGATCGGACAAGTTTCCTGTGTAGGTGCCCATAGCGAAGACGAACTTCAGGCAAACCTTGGAGTCTAAGTTGAGAGCCTTGCCCTTCCATTCGATGGGGGCATTGGGAAGGTCAGTAAGAATCTTGTTGGTATTGCCGAAGGTGACGGAGTCGATGTCGGACAGGAAGGCTTTGTGGCTATCCGTCATCTTGCTGTCTGCAAGCATGTCCAAACGGTAGCCCTTGACGATCTGTGCCTTTGCACCGTAGCGAAGGAGGTCAGCACAGAGGATCTTTAAGGACTCTACGTTCCCTTCCTTGTTCATCTGGGAATAGGCATAGTCTGCAATACTGTAATCATCTGTTGCAGAGTAGTAAAGCTGACCGTTCTTGGTGCCGTAGAGAACAGAGCGAATGCGATCGTTCATATTCACTGCGGTGAGGCCATTCAGAGTGAAATAGTAGTAGTTCCCCTGCTCTGTAGGCAGTAACTCAACGGTTTCTACACCGGTTTCCTTGGTGATCTCGGCCTGAATATAGACCGTATCCATATCGAAGCCTGCCAAGAGGGATTTGCTGACTACCAAGTTTACGGAAATATCACTTGCCAGATTCAGGGTGTGATTGATCTTCCATCCGGATTCCTGTACAGCTTCTGTTGCACCGCAGACACAGACACCGTTTGTATAGCTGTGCTTAGAGGTAACTACTCTGGTACAACGGCTACAGTTTTCGGTATGGGTGCCGTCGCCGTTATCTGTCAGGATAGGATCATGACCCAGACGGGGCTGAGCGACCTGAGGTACCAATACGGTGTTACAGGTTTCACAGTGGGAGCCCTCTGTGAGGCCGGAGGACAGGCAGGTGGCAGGGATGGCTTTGTCAATGACTACGACGTGACCCGCTGCAGGGATGGTTTCTGTATAGCTGTGGGTGCAATTTTCGCAAGCATAAATCTTGAGACCTGTGTCGGTGCAGGACGGGCTCATAGCAATCTCTGTTTTGTAGCTGTGACCGGTTGCAGGGACAGCTTCCTGCGCCGTCAAGACGGCGTTACACACGCCACAGTTGCTACCTGCTGTTTTTCCGTCTTCAGTACAGGAAGGAGCCACGGGATCGACTGCAACTGCGGTGTGGTCTTCCGTTACGGTAGAACCGCAGTAGGAACAGGTTCCCTTGTGGGTGCCGTTTCCGTTATCGGCGTAGGTGAATTCATGGGTCAGGCAAATGAAGGGCAGACCGTTGTTGACGCCCTTGTTCATGGTCCAGAGCTCTACGGGGTAGTTCAGATTGTACAGATAGGAATTGTTGGTCAGATCGGCAGTAGTGCTACCGGAGCCGGAGAGTCCTGCGCCGGAGGCATAGTAGGAATAGAAAACACTGCCCTCTACCTTGGGGGCGATACCGTTTACAAAGACATCGGAAACCTTGGGGCTGAACTTGCTGTAGGAGCCTACGATCTTGCCGCTGTTGAATCCGGCGATGCCGCCACAGCCTGCGGTAGAATTGATGGTGCCGGTAAAGCCACAGCTTTGGATATGACCCTTGTTCATGCCCACGATGCCACCCTGAGAGTTACCGCCCAGACGCATAGTGCCATAGAGACCGTAGTGGTCGGAAACAGCATTGCCGTTTACTTTATCCAAGGTGACCTTGTAGGTCTTAACATCCGTGTTACGACTGACAAAGATGTAGTCGATGATGCTGGTGGGACTTGCGTTATAGGCGCTGAAGGTGTTCTGATTGATGTCTGTTCCCAGAGAAACTGCGGCATTGCGTGCCTCTACCATGGTATTGGACAAATACTTGCCTGCCTCGGTAGTGGGCTTAGCATTAAAGTCGCCGGTGACGAAGGAATAGATGTTGGTATAACCCTTGTCCCGATACTTCTTTTCCATGGTATCCATACGGCTCTTAACCAGCTTAATGCCTTCAATCTGCGCCTGAGTAGACTTGTGATCCAGATGGGTATTGTAAGCGAGGATGATCATGTCCGTGTTCTTAGGCTGGAGGATGGCGTAGGAGCAGGTGCGGTAATAGGTTGCACCCCACCCGTAGGACATCTTGTCGGGAGTTTCGCTGAGCCAGAAGGTTCCCTGCTCCAAGACGTTAAACTTGCTGGTTTTCCAGTACAGGGGAGCAGCTTCCTGAGAGGAGGAACCACGATATTTAAATTCACTGCTGTAGCCGGACAGAGCACTGCTGAGAACAGTCTTCCAAGTGGGAGTGACCTCTTGCAGGCCGATGATGTCGGGCTGATAGTTTGCTAAATAGGTCTTAACACGGGGAGTACGCTCGGAAACGGTGTTGGGAGAGGGATCCTCACCGCAACGGATGTTAAAGCTCATGTAGGAAAGATCCACGATACTGCTGCTGTTAGTAACGGTAGCACTGCTTTCACAGCCCAGAACCAGGCCGTTCTGGTTATAGCCTACCACAGTGCCTACATTGGTCTTGCCGGAAACAGTGGCATTTTCGATCTTGATATACTGTACGGTGCCTTCCTTCAGGTAACCGACTAAGCCCTGGGAATCGGAGCCGGAGACGGTGAAATTAGAGAAGGTGTGACCGTTACCGTCCAGTACGCCGCAGAAGGGAGTCTTAGAGGTGCCCAGTGCAGGAATGGTCTGTCCGCCGAAGTCCAAATCGGCGCTAATACGGACATATTTTCCGCTGTAATTGTCTCCGCTGTTGACGGCATTGACAAAGGTCAGATATTCTGCAACGGAGCCGATCTCCACAAGGGTAGCCCACTTGGCATAGTAGGTCTTATCCCCACGGACATTGGGTCCTACCACAGT
This sequence comes from Faecousia sp., assembly GCA_045660585.1. GTDB lineage: Bacteria > Bacillota > Clostridia > Oscillospirales > Oscillospiraceae > JAZOXB01. The sequence goes on from JAZREB010000027.1 coordinate 2,938, forward strand.
GCTGACCTGACCGGTGAGAGCGGAGCTTTCATACCAGCCCGCAAAGACAGCGCCGTCCTTTTCCACCTGAGTGCCCAAAGGCAGAGCGGCACCGCGAACATAGCTGTAGGTGGTAGGGGCAGCGGTGCTGTTGGAACCACCGTTCATAACGTATGTAATACTGTAGGGAACGGACTTGGGATAATCCTTGGAGGTCAAGGTTGCGGGAACAATATGGGGAACATCGCTGTAGTAGTCCTGAGAGTTGGTCAGGGCGACCTCGTCACCTACATTGGCGTATACGGTAATATAGCCGATATAAGCACCGCCGTCATAGGCATACAGACGGGTGCAGGTTGCGGGAGACTCGTTTTCACCGCAAATAAAGGGGAAACGAGGGGTGTTGGTATAAGCGCCCTTGTTTTCTACGGTACGGGAATCGGTGTTGATGCTACCCCCGATGATACCGGTGCAGAAATTGCTCTCATCCTTAGAAGAGCCGGAAGCGGAAGTAGAGCAAGCAGATTTCAGATAATAGCACTGTGTCCAAGTTCCGCTGAAGCCGGAGCCTACACGAGCCAGGGCGGCATAATCGTCGGGAGCGGTAATGATACCGGTGTTGATACAGCCGGTCAGCTTGATGTTGGTCTGTCCCCAACCTGCAATACCCGCCGCAGCATTGGCAGTTGCGGTAACAGTACCGTAGTTGGCGCAGTATTCAAAGACACAAGTGCTTCTGGCAACGCCTGCCAGACCGCCTGCTCCGTCTTTGCCGGTAGTGGTCTTGATATCTGCACCGTTGGAGCAGTAGTAGAACTTACAACCACCGTCTGCATAGCCGGTGATACCACCGGCGCGGTTGCTGCAGGTAACAGAGCCGTTAAAGATGTGCAGACCGTTGAAGGTTGCCTTGTAGCAGCTACCGAAGAGACCGCCACCGTTGAGGGAGGTGTTATTGACCTTCAGGTTAAAGACCTTGAAATTGTTGCCGTAGAAGGTGCCGGAGAAGGACTTAGTCCAACTGGAATCAGAAACGAACTGACCGATGGGCGTGTGGGTCGCGTTGTTCATGTCGATGTCGCCCAGCATATAGATGGTTTTACCGGACATGGTCTTTCCGCCATTGACGGCGGTTGCCATGGCGGTAAAGCCTGCGGTGTTGGTAATGACATAAACATTTTCATTGGGATATGTAGTGTACTGCGCAATGTTGGGAAGGTCTACGGTAACCGTCAGAGAAGCACTCTTAGCAGGCATGATGAAGGTAGTGCCGTTTACGGTGCCTGCACTTGCGCTGAGGCTGACAGAGGTGCCGGAGGGAACCTTTACGGTATAAGTATCCCCGGCGTTATAATACATGGTAGCGGTACTGCTGTAGCCCTTGTTATTATAGGTAACAGTGAGGGGGTAAACGCCGCCTTCCCCACGGAGTTCGGGGAACATGGCACCCTTGGACCAAACAGTAGCGCCGTTGTTCAGCAAAGTAGCTAAGTAACCACTGCCTAAGTAGGACTTGGAGACCTTTTTGGCTCCCGTTGCCCAATCATAGGTGGTGTGGTTTTCGAAATAATAGGAGTTCTGAATGGCGATGGTCTTATGCTCTGCCAGGATCTTACCGCTGTAGCGACCCAGAGCGAAGCATTCACCGGCGCTGAGGATACCGATGCTGTAGCAGTTGATGATCTGGCCTACATAGCCCTCGTACTGACCCTGGCACCAGTCTGCAATGCGGGAGGCATGATCCACGCCCGTGGCTCTGCCTGCAAAATAGCTGTTCTTGACGATGCC
>JAZREB010000028.1:0-3792 GCA_045660585.1 Faecousia sp.
GGCAAGGCTCTGAACTTAGACTCCAAGGTTTGCCTGAAGTTCGTCTTCGCTATGGGCACCTACACAGGAAACTTGTCCGATCTGTCTCTGAAGGTCAGCTACACCGACACCAAGGGTGCAGAAAAGAATGTGGTTCTAACCAACGCTGAGCTGTATAACGCAAACTTAAGCTACTACGCCTTCACTCTGGACACTCTCCTTGCCGCAGAGCTTCGCTCCGTGGTCACCGTACAGATCTACAAGGGCGAAACCCCCGTATCCTGCACCCTCATGTACAGTGCAGACACCTACGGCAACAATAAGACCGGGGATCTGCTGACCCTGTGCAAAGCTCTCTTTGCATACTCCGACAGCGCAAAGACCTACTTCACAAACTAAAAACACAATTTGAGCACAAGGCTCTGTTGGGGGAGCGATCCCCCAACAGAGCCTCTTTTACACTTTAGTACCTATTCTCAGTTAACACTCTTGCTAACGGCATACAGGAGGCACACCGCCGTTTCTCTGGTGAGATTTTCTCCTGCGGCAACAGACAGACCGCTTTCTCGCAGTGCCTGTACAGAGGGAGCAGACCAGCGGGGCTCATCCCCATCCTGTAAGGATGCACTGACGGGAAGCTGCAAGATATTCTGCAAAATCACCGCCGCCTCACGACCTTTAATAGGATCGTTGGGACGGAATACTAAACCATTCTCACTTACCTCTCCACGGACAATGCCGGAGCGTACAGCCGCCGCCATATAGGGCCTGAGCCAGGGTGCGGCTTCGTTGCTATCTAAGAAAGCAGAGACCGTCAAACTTTCATCTACAGTCTGATCCGTCAGCTCCATAACCATTGCCAAGAATTCTCCACGGGTCACATACGCATCGGGACGGAAACAATTCTGTCCTGCAATATCCATGCCCCCGGTCAGTTCCTGTGCTTCTGCCCACATAGCCTCAAAAGCCGCAGGGTTCTCTTCCATATCTGCATAGGTTCTTGCCTGAGAGGGCTTCATAATTTTGATTCTCACTGTTCCGGGGAGCGATTCATTCCCTGCCTCGTCCTTTGCTACAAAGGTAAAGCTGTCTTCACCAACCTTGTTTTTCCCCGGGATATAGAGAAACGTGCCATCAGATTTCACTTCTACTTTTCCATATTTGGGCTGTTCTGCTACCGAAAATTCCACAGTCGCCCCCTCCGGGTCCACTGCAGATAACTTTCCGTTATTGGCAATATTCTTATAGGTCTCTAAATCTAAATTCTCCGCTTTCGGTGCCTCATTCTTGCCGGACCGGATCTTTACTACAAGCTGAGCTTCTTCCCCCAGATTCTTACCCAAAATAGGGCTGTAGCTCAGCACTGCAACACAATTCTCCTCGCAATTGGGGATCAGTCGCAACTGACTCAGGCGCTCACTGCTCAGTACATCACCGGGACGGATCTGTCGGTTCCCCAGACAGAACATGCCCACAGACTCTTCGGGCACGGTTCGGACAAAAATCCCACCGATTTCCCCGGCAAAATCCTGCTCACTGAAACAGTATTCCTGATTATACAACGTCTCTACCTCTGCCCCAAATGCGGGGACAAACATTGACCCACACAGCAGTAGCAGAGCAGTTATTCGGACAATGGATTTCATGCTCATTTCCTCCTTTATTTTCTTCCTCCATAGGATGAGCCGAAATCTGCAAAGTATGCAAAATAATTCCCAAATTTCCAAGGTGATGCACTAGTAAAACAGCAGTGGGACAACCATCGTCATCCCACTGCTGTTTATTGACTCGACCAAAATCAGTCCTCGATCTCCTCGACCAGCTTACACAGCTTCTCGACGTCCTTCTTGGACAGCTTCTTCTGATCTACCAGTGCGGCAACCAGCAGATCTGCGGAGCCCTTGAAGTTGTTCTCCAACAGTTCCTCTGTCTCCCAACGAGAGACTTCTTCTCTGCTGACCTTTGCACAGCAGACGTAGTGAGGATCCTTACGAACCAGGTAGCCCTTATCTACACAACGAGTGATCATGGTGTAGCTGGTGGTCTTGCTCCACTGGGCAGAGTCCTTCAGAGAAGCGGCGATCTCCTTTGCGGTCATGTCGCCACCGTTCCATACGGTCTCCATAACTTTACGCTCAGCGATTGTTAAATGCATAATAATTCCCCCTTGCATCATCTTCTATCATAATTCTATGCGAATAGTAATCATTTGTCAAGTATTATTTCCAAAATTTCTCAAAATTCTAACATCGAAATACAGAATTTCCCTCTAATCTTAATTTTACGAGAAATAATACAACATTTTGTTTCAGCTATCTTTCAATTTTCCGGGCAAAAACCTCAAAATGTAAGCCTTTTCATTTATTTTTTGGGATTCAAGATTCGCGCCACAATGGGTCTGTGAACCTTCATTGCTCCCTTGGGACAGAACTCCTGACAGCAGAAGCAACGAATGCACGCTTTTTTAGCAATTATGGCCTTGCCATTTTCTATGGTAATGGCCTTTGCGGGACATACATTTTTGCATACGCCACAGCCCACACACTCCTGTGCCTTCAGTTTGGGACGGGGACGGAGGCAGACCCGTGCCACATTTCCGAACAGTTCTCCCAACTTTCCGGGCAGGACGTTACGGAACTGCATACTCTTGGCCTGTAGCACCCGTTCAAAATCTTCCACAACGAGGGAATCTACATCCCCTGCAACCTCGATCTCCTCAACATTGGGGCTGATATATCCGTAATTTACCGCCGCTTGTAAAGTGGGAACCATCATAGGATCTAAACCGATAATCTTTGCGCAGATCATATCTAACTTATGGCAATCCGTCCCTGCAAGGAGAGCCCCCACCTGTCTGGGCGTGCCGGCTGTGGGGCCATTGCCCTCCATGGCGACAATACCATCTACCAAGAACAATTTAGGACAAAAATATTCATTCAGATCTATGATCATCCCCGCAAAATCCAAGGGCTCGGGATAGCGGAAATGATACTCCGGTTTGGTCGTCCCCGGCACTGCGCCGAAGAGATTCTTCGTTGCCGCAGACAGACTCATCATGCCATGAGATTTCAGTTTGCAAAAGCTGATGATCCCATCTGCTCCCTCCAGATATGTCGTGAACAGGAATTCCTTTGCCACTCTGCCTTTGGGATAGTGGGCAATCTTTTGCCCAAAATCATGGTTCAGCTCTGCCCCTGCCTGCACCGCCTGCTCCAGACCCGTCACCTTGTAGATTCGGTTCATAACAGCCTCGTTATACAGTCCGCCGGGGCTGTCACCGATGATCACACGAGCGCCCCGCGCCTTTAGGAGTTTGGTCAGAGCCGCAAGTAAAGTAGGGTGGGTCGTAGCGGCCTTTTCCGGCTCATAAGCACCTACCAGATTTGCTTTGATCGCAATGCGCATCCCCGGTTTTACCCAATCCAAGCCCCCCAGGGGAGCCAGTACATCACGCAGAGCCTTTTCGCACCTGTCGTAGTTATAATCACTGCAAGGAACAACCGATACTTGTGCCATATAACAAGTCTTCCTTTCCTGTCTGTTTTTGCCGAAAATTATTGGGATTTTTCTCCATTATATCACACATTTTTTCCTCCGTCAATGTGCCCAAAAACCTCTGCAAAATTTTGTAAGTTTTAGCGCATTGCAAAGAGAGACTTTTCGCAGTATAATATAGGTGCAATTGAAGATTGATAGCTGTAACGAAGTGCTGCGCGCACGGGCTTGACGACTATCACTCAAGCGTAATTGAGTGGAGATGTTGAACGATTTTTTATGGGTTCAATGTCCCCATTTTTTGTTTGCCGGGGATCT
>JAZREB010000029.1:0-2394 GCA_045660585.1 Faecousia sp.
GATGAGTTAGGCAGAATCTGCGACATAGAATTAGACGACTATTACAGATACCGCTACTTGCGCATTCGTATTTTCCCACCAGCAAATTAATTTAGAACCCAATTAAAGAATTAAGATATGAAAAAGAATTGGTTTTATATACTCCTATCAATGACTGTTGTAGCAATGTCATTGACTTCGTGCGATAGTGACGACGACGATGTGACGAAACCTGTGATTGACCAGCACGACCCAACATCCGACGCTGACCAGGTGCCCGTTACCGGTTACAATGCGTTGGAATGGTTACAGAACTATCTTGCCGTAGTCGATGAGAATGGCGAAGTGGTTCGCCGAATTTACGGCAAGCCCCTCGATGCATCTCAACCCACCGTGCTTTCAATCTCTGTCAGCAGTTTTGCGGATGCTGAAACGATCTTCCTCGGATGGGTAGCGCCCGGTAAGGAAGCTACCAAGGTGGAGGGCGGTTATGACTACTACCTCACCGATGCCGAAGGCAACGATCAAGGTAGCGTTTCGCTCCGTGCCGTAGAAGGCGAAGACGGCGTGATTGCTCGCATGACGGTGGCTGAAGGTACCGATTTGAAGCAAGTGTCGGAAGTAAAATTCATCCATTATGAGCTCTGGCCCGAAAATGACGAATATCCTCTCTACAGTATGGGCGGAATTTACGAGTTGGAAACAACTCACTTAGAATGGCAGCACTTATATTATCACAATAAGTATATCCTTAGACCGGTAAAGAGTAAAGAATTATTCTATTGTATCCAAGGCAATATCCCCGGACGAGAAGCCATCCTGATTTGGATCGCACCGGATTATAATGCGGAGCATACCAACGTGACTGGAAAAGACTATCTTGATACCAACGCACTGCGATTCCTCCCCTCTGAGGCTGAGGCCCAAAAGGTGCTTGATGTCTTCAACAAGACGAGCAAAGGCAATTGGGAATACATGTTGAAAGAAATGGATAAATTAGGGTTCCAGTGGAGTGCTCAATGGGGCGGCTTCACTACCGGTGATGATGAATTCCTGCTCAATAGCTATACCCCTGATAAATTCTGGGGACCGCTCATCAAATGTTTGGACCTTGATAGCCGACCAGGTAAGATTACCGAAGTGATGGCAGAAACGCCTATGAAATATAGATACATGCAAATCATCATAATTCCTGCTTCGCGTTGGGAATTGTTGATCAAACCATCCAGTCTTTAGAAGTGTTAAGGTGGATTCTATTCTTTAGCTTTGCCGGAAAATAGAAGTTTAACTAAGCTAATAAATAGAATCCACCTTTAAAGATATTAATGGGAAAGATGAAAAAGAATTGGTTTTACATACTCCTGTCAATGTTCATCGTAGCGGTGCCCTCCTTGACGTCGTGCGACGAAGAAGACGTTCCCCAGCCAGCAGAAATACTAAAACATGATCCAGAATCGGATGCCGACCAATCTGCCGTAGAGGCATACGACGCCCTGGAATGGTTGCAGGGCTGCTTAGTATTGGTTGACAATAAGGATGAAGTAATCAGAAGAATCAATGGTAAGCCTTTGGACGAATCGCAGCCAACCGTAATCTCGCTTCCCGTTAGCGACCTTGCTGCTGCCGAAAAGACTTTCCTTGGCTGGGTTGCTCCTGGCAAGGAAGCCAACGAGGTGCAGGATGGTTATGACTACTATCTCACCGATGCCTATGGCAATGCTCAGGGTTGTGTGTCCTTCCGCGTTGTAGAGGAGAAAGACGGTGTAATAGCTCGCATGACAGTAGCAAGCGGAACTGCTCTGAAACAAGTATCTGAGGTCAACTTTGTCAACACTGAGAACTGGCCCGAAAACGATGCCATTCCCGTCTATCAGGAAGGAAAGCTATACAAGTTCGGCTGTTGTATGTACACCAACTCCCCACCATTAACAGAAATGCCTGGAGCCGATATTGAACTGGACGACTATTGGACATTGGTCAACTGGGAGGAACGCGACTTTTACTGCCTACAGGGTAATGACGATGGCAAGGAGGCTATCTTGGTGTGGCTCCTTCCAGAAAAAGGTGGAAAGGCCAACACGACTCATTTCTTTATCAGAAAAGTTGAACGTCAAATTGACTATCCCATATATAAGGCTCTCTCTTCTTTGTCAGAGGCAGAAAAAGTATTGGACTTCTATCACGCCCACCATGATAAATGGCAGAAAATGCTGGACGAGATGGAGGCTTTGGGGTATTCCTGGAAACCTGCCGGTTTTTTCAGTTCTGGAACTAACAACATGGAGTTTCTGCTAAACGGATATGACGAGAAGGAAAATGAGATTAAATGCCTAGACCTGGACAAAGAGGTAGGCAAGATATGCAACGTATCATGTAGCCTGTGGAATCTATTCGAATATCGCTATATGCACATCC
>JAZREB010000030.1:0-1522 GCA_045660585.1 Faecousia sp.
CATCCTCTCTGGAATACGGTTTAGCGGCCCTTAACTTAGACTTGGACTTTTCCGGGAGTAAATGGGAAAATCAGGCAGGGGAGTCTATTACCGCCTATGCCATGGAGCCCACCTCTGTCCCCGTGAATTATTTTAATATCAAGCTGAACGTTGCCTCCTCGGAAAATGCCAATAATATCTGTCTTGCCCGAGAGTACAACGACCGCAATCCCTACCGAGCTCAGCCCAGAGTAGATAATAACGCCGGGGACGGCCCCTTTATCCGTGATACTGTAGAAGGGCATCCCTGCGCCGTATTCCTGACCAATACCGCAAGCAAGGCAATATCCGTAGGTGCTCGCACCTTGGCTCCCGGGGAGACCATGCTCTACGGTTGCGGAGATATGAATAACTCCAAGAAAAACTTCGCCGTTTTCGGCCAGGACAACAGCCAATACCCCAAGCAGTGCTGTGTGGAGATCCTGAACAATAACAACGACCCCTGCCGTTTTAAGTCCGCAGACCTCTCCGGGGAGACTTGGGACGGGGCAGAGGGCACCTCCAACTTTGAATTCCGCTATCCTAAGGAGCCCACCGAGGAGATGAAGGAGACCTTTGCTTCCCTCCTTGCATGGGTGGTCTCTACAGATCCTCAGGGGGCAACAGCCCAGACCCTTCTCAGACCGGTAAAGTATGGGGAAGTGACCTATAACATAGACTCTGCCGACTACCGCAGAGCAAAATTCCGCTATGAGCTGAGTCAGTGGTTCTCTGTGGATTCTCTCCTGTTCCATTATCTCTTTACGGAGTATCATCTCATGGTGGATAACCGCGCCAAGAACACCTTCCTGTCCTACGAATGGGATAAGGATGCAGGGGGCTACCGCTGGAATTTCAACAAGGACTATGACAACGACACCGCCGCAGGTACGGATAATTCCGGCGGTCTGACCTTCCGCTACGGCCTGGAGGATACGGACAGCGTTGGTGCCCAGCGGGTGTTTAACGCATGGGACTCTGTGCTGTGGTGTAATATTCGGGATGTCATGGCACCGGAGCTGAAGGCCATGTATCGTGCCCTGGAGTCCCAAAAGGTCTGGGAAGGGGAACGGATCTTAGAGGTGTTCCGCACCTACCAAAGTGCCACCCCGGAGATCTTAGCCTCGGAGGATATGTGGGCGAAATACGTGATGCCCTATGTAAACAAGGGGGAAAAGCGATATCTGGAAATGGCACAGGGGAAGAAAACCCACCAGCGTAGCCGTTTCTACCGCTATCAGGAACGGTATATGAGCTCTAAGTACGAGGGCTCTTCCGCCCTGTCTGACTCCCTGTCCCTGCGTATCAGCGCTGTCAGCAACCTGACTCTCACCCCTTACTCCGATGTCTATGCCCATGTAAAATTCGGCAATGCCTCGGTGGTCAAGCTCCGCACAAGGCGGGGGGAGACGGTAAGCATTCCCTGTAGGGCAGATACGGCAAACGATTTGGAAACTTATATCTATTCTGCCGGTTCTGTGTCCCGGGTGGGGGATCTCAGAAG
>JAZREB010000031.1:0-3185 GCA_045660585.1 Faecousia sp.
GTCATCGTCCTCTTCTCCCAGAGCTTCCCGTAGCATGTTAATGCCGATGAGAGCCATGAGAGCAAATGCGATCCAGTGGTCGAAGCTCTGTATGTATTTTGCAAAGGTGCTTGCCAAAGCAAATCCGATTAGGGGCATCAGGGCCTGGAAACCACCGAAATAGGTACCGGTGATCAGCCAGTGCTTGGGGCGGATCTTTCCCACGGAAAGACCCTTGCCCACTGCTACTGCAAAGGCGTCCATAGAAAGGGCGATGGCAGTTAGCAGTAGATCCAATAAACTCATTGGTAGGTTACTCCTCTCTGTTTGATGCGTAAGCATCGGACAGACTTCTGGCTTGTTTGCCGTCGTGGAATACCAGATCCACACCGGGGGCATTGTTGGTGATCTTGCCTCTGGTTACATAGATGGCATAGCTCTTAAATACAATGGGACAAATGGGAGCAAAATCCAGAACCTGTCTGTGAAGTTCGGTATAGCTGCCGGAATTTGCAAGGGCTTCGTTACACAGGGTGACGAGGCCGGTGTTGCTGATGGAACCGTATTGCAGGTTGCCGTATTTCATGAAGAATTCCGACAGGTTAAAGTTGGAAGTCAAACGGACTTCTCCTAAATAGATATCAAAATCTTGATTTTGCAGTGCCTGTTCGTATTCGTTCTTTTCCAGTGCTTCTACGGTCAGGCGCAGACCCGCATCGGTGAGAACCTTACAGATCCGTTCAGCCAGCTCGACTCGTGCGGGATCGTCCATGCATACCAGGAACTTGCCCTCGTGCCCTGCGTATTCCGGATCTGTGAGGATGCCGGAAAGGGTCAGAGCTTCTTTGAACTTGCCGGGGGCGTAGTCGTAGTCCTCTGCAAGCTGATCGTCATGGTAGGGGGAAGCGGGAGAACAGGCTAAGGGAGTCGCTTGGGCAAAGCCACCGTAGATCTCGTTTACAAAGGTGTCGCGATCGATGGCGTAAGTGACGGCGGAACGGAATTCCTCTTCGATGAACCATCCGCTGTAGAGGTTGAATCCCAGGTAATGCAGGACAGTAGTGGGAGCTTCGCATACCTCGTAGTCGCAACGATAGCCTACAGCTGCAGTGCTGTTGGGGTCGCAGTAGATCAAATCCGTACTGCCGAACTCGAACTGATTGCGCAGGTCGTTGGACTCTTGGGCGGTAGATAGGGCGATCCGATCACAGGTGAGAACGCCGTGTTCCTGCCCCCACCAGTTGGTATTTCGTACTAAGGTCTGTCCCATGAGACGGTAGGGACCCGAACCTACAGGGGTGTCGGTTTCGATGGAATCGGTCTTTAAGATGGGCACATCCAGCATGAGAGCGAAATTCTCGTAGGGAGTGCTCAGTGTGATCTCCAGAGAGCCGTCCTCCGGTACATAAATAGAAGAGATATGCTCCAGTCGTTCGGCGTACAGGGAACTCTTCTTAGCGGCAAAGAGGGATGCTTTTACATCCTCTGCGGTCAGAGGGGTTCCGTCGGAGAAACGGGCATTGTCCAGCAGGCGGAATTTATAAAAGGTCCCGCTTGAAGAGGATTCAAAATCCTTACACAGGACGGGGGAAGCGGTAAAATCCTGATTGACCACAAACAGGGACTCGTACAGTAGGGAGAAGAGAGCCCGATTAATGGTGGCTGTGCAGGTATAAGGGTTCAGTCCGTACTGGGGCATATAGGAAAGGCCGAAGGAATCATCCTTTTCCGTAGGATTTGCCTCGGTACTCTCTATAGTAGCGTCCGGATCCAATTCGGGTAGGAGCTCCACTGTGGCGGAGGTTTCCTCTGTGATGGCTGAGCCACAAGCACTGAGGAACAGGGACAATACAAGAACCAGGGCTAAAATCTTTTTCACAGGGGTTCACCTCCCGGTGTGATCATGGCGGCCAGGGAGCCTCGCTGATCTCCCACACGGCGGTGGGACCAGAAACGGTTGGGCTCACAGGCAGTGCACTCCTTGGCAATGTGGATCTGCTCTACCCCGGCTTTTCTGAGCCATAAGGCGTTGAGACCCTTTAGATCTACCAGATATTTTTCGCCTTTGGGGGAAATGTGGGCTTTTGCCTCTTCTCCTAAGGCGGCGATCATAGCATCCGGAACATCGTTGTGGGTCTCGAAACAGCAGGGACCGATACAGGGACCGATGGCAACACGGATGTTTTTGGGATCGGAGCCGAATTCCTCGGACATTTTAGAAACTACCTTGGCGGCAATGCCGGCGGCGGTTCCGCGCCAACCGGCGTGGGCGGCGCCTACGGCCTTTGTCACGGGATCGTAGAAGAGGACGGGGGTACAATCTGCGGAGAAGACGGTCAGAACTACACCGGGTTCGTTGGTGATGAGACCGTCACAGCCATCGGTTGCTTCTCGCAGGAGACCGCGACCGCAGTGAGAACGGTCTACCCGCTCTACGATATCCGAATGGATCTGCTTGGTAAAGACGGTATTCATGGGATCAAAGCCGACAGCCTGTCCCAGAATGCGGTAATTTTCCCTGACGTTTTCAGCCAAGTCCCCGCGATGAGTCCCTAAATTCAGGGAGGAAAGATGACCTTCACTGACTCCGCCTAATCGGGTGGAGAAACAGTGGGGGACATCCTCTAACAGGGGACTGACCAAATATTGCAGGCTATCCTTTACTACAGTGATCATTGCTTTGCCTCGTCCTTGTCCCGACAGCAGTGCTTGTACTTCTTGCCACTGCCACAGGGGCAGGGGTCATTGGCGCCGATCTTGGTTTTCTTGACGGGTTGCTGTTTTACGGTCTTATCTCCGCCGCCGGTGCCGGTGATCTTGGCGACCTTCTTACGGCGGACTTCTTCGTTAGCCTTGGGGCGGACGGTGTACAGACGGCGGACGGTCTCTTCGCGGATAGCGTTGATCATGGCATCGAACATGGCAAAGCCTTCTCGCTTGTAAGCAACAACGGGATCGGTCTGACCGTAGGCACGCAGGCGAATGCCCTGCTTCAGGTCATCCATGGCATCAATGTTGTCCATCCAATATTCGTCAACCACTCGAAGCATGACCACCCGTTCGATCTCTCGCATGGTGTCAGAGCCAAATTCGGCCACCCGACGGGCATAGGTTTCCTTGACCAACTCATACAGACGATCGCGTACGGCTTCCTTGTTGTTTTCCTCGGTCAAAGCACCCTTGGCAAAGTAAATATTGCCGAATTT
>JAZREB010000032.1:0-6005 GCA_045660585.1 Faecousia sp.
AGATCCTGTCCACCGCTATCATGCCCGACACTTCCATTGACGGCGCATTCGCACAGGTTGAGTACGGCCAGCAGCCCAAGACCATGGCTCCCCTGGTTGACTACATCTGCACCATGTCTTATGCTTCTACCTATGGCCAGGATGCTACTTGGCCCAAGAAGCTCTGCCAGGCTATCACCAACGTAGGCGGCAATGTTGTTGCAGCTATCCAGTTCTTCCCCAACGAAGACGGCTCCAACACCGGCCCCTCCAACCAGCGTATCTATGACGAGATCTACGGCGCAATGCAGCTGAGAGACTCCGTCAACAACGACACCAACTCTTCCACCGGTAAGGTTCTTGGCTATGCTATTTTCCGTGCAGGCTTCGGCGTATATGCCGGCGTTCATGTAAAGGAAAAGGACGGCACCATGGAGTTCAAGATCCATAACAACGACCGTGGCGAAACCACCGGCAACGTTAAGCAGCCTCTGACCAAGCTGGTTATCACCATGCTGGACGGCGTTACCGTTGAGAGCATCAGCAACAAGCAGGGCTGGGGCAATGCAACCTTCACCACCAGCTCCGACAAGAAGACCATCACCATCACCGGCAGCTTCCTCCAGGGCACCGGCAGCTCCACCTTCGACATCACCTATAAGGGCACCGTAAACGAAGTTACCGGCGCTGCTAAGATGGATGCTTCCAACAGCTACGGCAGAGTTTACACCACCTGCGCAACCATCACCAACGTTTGCGATCACGAGTACACGGCTAACGTCATCTCCAAGGCTACTTGCACCACTGCAGGCCAGACCACTTACACCTGCGCACTTTGCGAAGACACCTACACCGAGACCGTTGCTGCTCTGGGTCACTCCTATGAGCCCGCTTATGACGAGGCTACCATGACCACCACCTATACCTGCGCTACCTGCGGCGACAGCTATTCTTCCAGCTGCGCTAACGGCCACGCTCGTATCGAGACTTGGGCAGAGTCCGAGAACAGCCATTTCGTATTCTGCTACAACTGCGAAGTCGGCTATGCCGAGACTTGCCACTTCGAAGAGACCGCTCGCGTTGATGCAACCTGCACCACCGCCGGTTCCGTAACCTACACCTGCGCAGGCACTGTCGGTGGCGTTCATGACGCATACTCCGGCATGGGCTGTGGCAACACCTACACCGAGACCATCCCCGCTGGCCATAGCTATGGCACCAGCGTTGACAATGGCGACGGCACTCACGCTGCAACTTGCGAAAAGTGCGGAACCAAGGTCAGCGAGAACCACACTGAGGTCGTTGTTCCCGGCACCGCTGCTACCTGCACCGAGTCCGGCCTGACCGAAGGCAAGGTTTGCTCCACCTGTAATGCTGTTATCGTTGCTCAGCAGAAGATCGATGCACTGGGTCACACCGAGACTGTCATCCCCGCTGTTGCTGCAACCTGCACCGAGGCAGGCTCCACTGAAGGCAAGTCCTGCTCCACCTGTGGCGAAGTTCTGGTAGCTCCCGAAGCTATCCCCGCTAAGGGCCACAAGGAAGTCGTTATCCCCGGCACTCCCGCAACCTGCACCAACGCCGGCGTTACCGACACCATCTACTGCTCCGCCTGTGGTGAGACCATCCAGGCTCAGAGCGCTATCCCCGCAACCGGCCACACCATCGACTACATCTACGAAGATGAAGACGGCCACATCGAAGAATGCTCCATCTGCTTCTTCAGCACCTATGAGCCCCACAAGTTCGAAAACGGCGAGTGCCCCTGCGGTGCTACCGACGGCACTGTTGCTGAGCCCACTGTTGATACCGCTATCAAGTTCAACCACACTCTGAACCTGGCAAGCGACATCTCCATCAACTTCGCTATTGCTAAGAGCCAGTTGGAAGGCTACGACATGAGCACCGCTTATGTAGAGGCTACCATCGACTCCGCTAACGGCAAGGTTACCTCCAAGCTGCTGCCCGTTCTCAACTCCAACGGCTACTACTACTTCACCTTCACCGGCCTGAACGCTGTTATGATGAACGATAACATCTCTGCAGTATTCTATGGCACCAAGGACGGCGCTAAGTACTTCTCCAACACTGACGTTTACAGCGTTGCTACTTATGCATACTCCTCCCTGGATAACCCCGGCAGACCCGAGAGCCTGAAGGTCCTCTGCGCTAACCTGCTCCGCTACGGTTCCAATGCTCAGACCTACAAGAACTATCGTACCAACGCTCTGGCAGACAGCAAGATGACCGACACCCACAAGGCATACCTGACCGCTCTGGATACCGTTGCATTCGACAACATCAACACCACTGTTGGTAACATCACCAATGCTCCTGTTTCCATCGTAGGTAAGTCCCTGAACCTGGACGCTAAGGTCACCATCAAGTACATTGTCCAACTGACCAACTACACCGGCAGTGTAGAAGATCTTGAGCTCCGTGTAAGCTATACTGATGTTAACGGCAACGCTAAGTCTGCTGTTATCACCGGCGCTACCGTATACGATGCTTCCCTGAACCGCTACGCTTTCGAGTTCGACGGCCTGCTCGCAGCAGAACTGAGATCCACCGTCAGCGCTGCAGTTTACAGTGGCAACACCCGTGTATCTGCTGTTCTCCAGTACAGCGCTTCTACCTATGGCTACAACAAGGAAGGCGCTCTGAGAACTCTGTGCCAGACTCTGATGGCATACTCCGATGCAGCTCGCGCTTACTTCGGATAATCCTCAGTAAGACACATACTCAATAAACTCCATGCCCCTCACTGCAATTGCAGTGAGGGGCATTTCCCTATGTATACGAAGAACGGAAATTTTACGGGAAAAATAGGGATTTTTCTTGCTTTTTTTACGATCCTCTGGTATACTCTTTAGAGTATTGGGCGTAATTGGCTCAAAGATCTATGTAATACGGAGGAATACCTATGAATGTGAAGAAATTGATTTGTCTGGCTCTTAGCTTGACATTATTGCTTTCTATGACTGCTTGCAAATCCCGGAAAAAGACTTCTGATAATCCTGTGCAGACCCTGCCTCCCATCGAGACAGCTGTCCAGAAGGAATATACCACCGAGGAGATCCTGGACATGTACAACAGTGCCCTGGATAAGATCAAGAATTCTACCGGCTATCACATGTCCGGTTCTACTAACTCCACATCTGTTTTCGGTGGAGTCATGAGTTCTTCTATTAACATCTACGACGTAAAGTATCAGGTCGTTGATGGTAAGGGCATTGCTTTCTTTGACAGTAAGCTCAGCGCAGATGGTGACGACTTTACCCATACTACCTACTTTGACGGTGAGCACTATTATTACAGCTACTCCGACCTGATGTATTATAAGAACACCAACGACTATCAGGATTTCATTGCAACGGATTGGCTCATGCCCATTGGGGATGTGGAGCTGCAGAATGTGGATTCCATGGATCAGTTGGATGGTTCTGTAGATATCAGCTTCACTCTGCCCATGGGTGATTTCATGAGCTATGCTGTACTGGATCTGGTTGGTTTCAACTCCGAGACTTTTGAACAGGATCCCGTTCATCTCAGCTTTAACATTGATAGCGAAGGAAATCTGACTTATTTCTATATCAGCTATACCTCTAATCAGATTTTCCTGGACCAGGAGACAGAGCAGACCATCGTTGCCAGCTTAAGCATTGGCGAGTATGACAATGTTACCGTAGAGGCTCCCACGAATCTGTCTGTATACGAAAACTTCATCGAAGAAACTGTAGGTGACGAGCACGAGGGTGTTGGCATCCTGTCTCCCGAGGACGTAGACTGATTTTATTGTCCATATATCCTTAAGTTAGAATAATGGCTGTTGTCGGCAATTTCTGCCGACAACAGCTTTTTCCTTGCAGGAAAGTTAATAGCGATTATTACCATCCATGATCCCGGAATGACGTCTGCCACGGGCACGGCTACCGTTATCGGTGCTTTCGCTACCCTGAGAAGTTGTTCCGTCTTCCATATCCCCAATGATCCCGCTTGTTTCTGTGGTTGTGGGTTCTGTGTGGCTTGTAGAGGGTACGGTTTCTCTCTGGGTGGTTTCAATGATCTCGGTCTGGGTGGTGTGGGTTGTGGTAGGTGCGGTAGACTCTGTATGGGTGGTATTATCGGTGATCATCCCATCCTCGTTTTCGGAAACGTTGCCCCTTCTGCCGCATCCGGTCAGGGATGCAGTGAGGAGAAGGAGGCTCAATGCAAAGGCAATTGTTTTTTTCATAATTTTCCTCCATTTTGTTTTGTGTGCAGGGATAGTATTGCACCGAACGCAAAAAATAAACTTGCGGTTTCGGTTTTGGAGAAAAATTGTTTCCCTTTCTGTTGACAATAACAGTTGTATATTATAAAATAAAAAAAGAAACAAAAAAGGGGTGACATGAAATGGATTATGAAACCAATCAGCATCCGGAAAACCAAATTCCCTCTGATTTGCCGCTGCAGAACGTATCCTACGAACGGGAAATATACGAAATAACAGAACAGAAGGATCTGCAAGATACCGAGTTTTTCACCACCGAGATTCCACAGGATGACTCCGAGATATCTTCTCCTACAGGGCAGGAACAGGGAATTCTCACGGGACAGGAGAGACAGCCGGTTTGTCCTGAAAACATTCCATCTCGGGAACCGATACCGGAAAGACCCCAAACAGCTCCTATGTATCCGGGTATGCAGTATGGGAATTACGGGGCGCCGAATCCCTATTATAATAACATGAATACAATGCCCCGAGGCTCCGAAACTCCCCGTAACGGATCCGAAATTGTCTATGATAGAATGGGCTCTGCCAACGTAAATGCAGGCGAAGCCAATCGGGCACCTAATATGCCCCTTACCGGTGCACAGCCTCCCAGTGGGAACAGGCGGAATCCCTATGAACGGGGATACTACGATCGTCCCCCTTATGGGAGCCCTTATCCGCCTACGCCTAATGGGTATTATGGTGGGAATTTTGGGTATCCGTCCTATGGATATCCCGTAAAAAAACAAAAGAAGAATAAAAAGCCCGTTGTGTCCCTGATCCTGGGTTGCATTGCCCTGTGCGTGCTCAATTATTTCCCCTTAGTTGCATTTATACTGGGACTCCTTGCCCTGTGCTTCGGATTCAAAGGTCTGCAAGAGGGGAACATTGGTGGAGGAAAGAAATTCTGCGGAATCATGGGCTTGATTCTTGGAATTTTTACTCTGTTTGCGTCCTCTACCATGCTGATTATCCTGATTTCCCTTGGAATGCGGGCGATGAGTCAGGGTGTGCTCTGGTAAGTAAGACAGGCTTTTTCATCCGATAGGATGCTACATTATGATTTTTGGAGGTTACTATGGAAGAAATGAAGAAAATTCCCGAAAGATCTGAAATCGAGGAACAATATAAGTGGGCGATCCACGATATTTACGCAACCGATGAACTGTGGGAAGCAGACTTGCAGAAGGCAAAGGAACTGATCCCTGTTTATGCTACATTTGCAGGCAAGTTGGGAGAAAGTGCACAGAATCTCTATGATTTTATGAAGCTGGAAGAAGACACCGGCATCATTGCAGACAGCCTGGGCAACTATGCTATGCGCCGCAGTGATGAAGATGCCCGTGACTCTAAGTATCAGGCTATGGTAGGCAGAGTTATGAGTGCCTATGTAGAACTGCAGGCGGCATCCAGCTTTGCAACTCCGGAAATTATGGAGATATCTGACGAGAAGCTGGAAGCTTTCTATGCAGAACTCCCCGCACTGGAGCGCTATCGCCGTGCGCTGACGGATCTTCGCCGTCTTCGTGACCATGTTCTGACCCCTGCGGAGGAGAGACTCTTAGCGGCGGCAGGAGAAATGGCCAATGCTCCCGATACCATCTACGGCATGTTCTGCGATGCGGATATTACCTTCCCCGATTGCGTAGACAAGGATGGAAAGAAGCATCCCCTGTCTCAGGGCACCTATATTTCCTATATGGAGAGCTCCGACAGAGAACTCCGCAAGAGCGCTTTTGAGACTCTGTACCGTACCTACGGTAGTTTTAAG
>JAZREB010000033.1:0-1628 GCA_045660585.1 Faecousia sp.
GAGTGCCTGTGGGAAGAACCCTACCTCATGGCTCTGTTCTTTGTGGTAGCTGCCATGATGATCTACGCCGGTTTCTATCGCAAGAGATCCACCGCAAAATAATCAAACACAAAAGGCTTCCTGCAGTTCGAGTCCGAACCACAGGAAGCTTTTTTATCTAAGAAAAAATTACAGTTCCATAAATCGGAATTGGCGGGCATTTATATAGTGGATCAATGGGGCGAAAGTTTTTAGAACGGTTGACAAAGGGATGTGGGAGTGATACTATGGTATCGTGATTTTGGAGGGGACCCTTTGGGTCTTGCTCCATAGATGATGGAAAGTCGGGATAGATGGGAGGTTGGTTATTTGGAACTGCAGAAGAGTGCACCGGTGCTTCGGCCGGTAAATGGACAGGGAGTTTGCCCTTATGCCAAGGTTCCCTTTGGCTGGCTTACCATGAGCTTTAACGGCTGTGTGATCTTAGCGATCTATAATGCCCTCCTTCTTTCCGGATGGGATGCAGATGTGATGTCCATCCGGAATCACCTCCATAGATTTTGGAGAGCCCGTTTGTTGGGGGTTCGGCACACAGAGATTCTGAGCTACCTAAAAAAACGGAAGATCCCCTACAAAAAGGTCACCACATCTGACGAATTTAGGGCTGCTATGAACCCCGGGGACATTGCCATTTTAATGTGCTGGAACCGAACCGTTCCCTATTGCTATTTCACTATGGGGGCGGAACCCCTTTCTGTTCTGCGGTTTGCAGATCCCTTTGGGGGCGCTCACGGTATGGCAGTTACCCTGACGGAGCAAGGGACATGGAAGGTATATAACCGCTATTCCAATCGGGACAGAGTGTATGAATATAAAGATTTCAAAGAATTTTGTCCCTTTGAGCCCTTGTTTAAGGTGGCTATGATCATTGCCCCGGCGCCCAAGGAATAAGAAGAGCCTGTTGCACGATCTCGTGCAACAGGCTAAAATTTTATCGTCCCAGGAGAGCCTGCGTATGGCTCATGATCTCATCGTATAGGGAACCCAATTTCTTCTTTGCGGTCAGGAAGTGGGTGTAGCCGTCGCTTGCTCCGTGGAGGTCGCTGCCTAAGGCAACGATGGAACCCTTACCGATCCACTCGTAGAGTTTCTTTTTGCGGAACAGAGTGCACAGGGAGTGGGCATTGAGTTGGGCTACATAGCCTGCGTCCAAAATGGGCTCTGCAAGATCGGGATAACGATCTGCGTGGGCAATGACGATCTGCAATCCACAATCGTAGCGGAGAGACTCCAAGGTGCGCTCAAATTGCTTGAACCGAAAATCCGGAGGGAGCTCTACAAGGAGAACATTGGTTCCGTGGAAGCAAAGCTGGCGGATCTCTTGGAGATGGTCAAGGCCTCGACATAACTGTACCTCTGCTCCGGGAAGGATCTCGGGAGAATCCGGCTTCAGGGCATTGGACAGTTCTTCCAGACACCGTGCACGTCTTGTCAAGAAGGCATCTGCTGTGTCGGAGATGGGATAGAAGTGGGGAGTGGCGGCTAAAATTTGGATCCCGGCCTCTTTTGCCAGTGCAACCTGCTTCAGAGAGGTCTCCAAGCTGTCACTACCGTGATCTGCCTTGGGAAGAATATGGGCGTGGAAGTCA
>JAZREB010000034.1:0-2106 GCA_045660585.1 Faecousia sp.
CCATTGAGGAGCGTCCCCACAGCGAGATCAAGGAGCTGTTCTATCTAACTCCCATGGCTCTACCTGAGCTCAAGTGCTATAACCCCGCCTTCGACGTGACGGATCACAGCCTGTTGGCAGGTATCGTCACTGAGCGTGGCATCGCCTATCCCCCCTTCAGCGAAAGCTTTGCAAAGCTCTTCCCCGAGAAGATGAAGGAGGACAGCAATGTATAATTCCCATTCCGAAGCCAAGGAAGCCATCCTCCACGCAGGAAAGTGCCTGTACCAAAACGGCTATGTCGCCGCCAATGACGGAAACATTACCGCCCGTATGCATGACGGTTCCGTCTGGTGCACCCCCTCCGGCGTGTCCAAGGGCTTCATGACTGAGGATATGCTGGTTCGGGTAGATCCCCAAGGCAAGGTTCTGGAAGGGACACTTCCCGTTTCCAGTGAGATCCAACTTCACCTTGCCATTTATCGGGAAAATCCCAAGTTGGGCGGCATCGTCCATGCCCACGGCCCCGGAGCCACCGCATGGGCCTCCACAGGCAAGCCTTGGGATCTGGCGATCTCTCTGGACTCTGCCCTCCATCTGGGCACTGTTCCCTGTGCCACCTTTGCCATCACCGGCTCCAAAACTCTGGCAGAGGCCGCCGCTCCCTACTGCAAACAGCATACCGCCGTATTTTTAGAGCATCACGGCTCCGTCACCTGGGGCAAGGACGTGATGCAGGCTCTGTTCCGCACAGAGGTGTTGGAGCAGACCTTTAAGATCTACGCCAATATGCGCACCTTCGGAGAGGTACGTCTGCTGACCTACCGCCAGTTGGATCAGGTGGAAGAAGTCAAGCAGAAGTTCGGTATCATCTGCCCCCGTGCCATGGGCAGAGAACGCTGAGAGGGACAAACGTATGTCTGTTACCACCGTATTTTTCGATTTGGACGGCACCCTGCTCCCCATGGATCAGGAGGTCTTTATCAAGTCCTATTTCACCCATCTGGCAAAAAAGCTGGCTCCCCACGGCTACGACCCCAAGAAGCTCTATACCGCCATTTGGGCAGGCACGGGAGCTATGGTGGCAAATCAAGGGGAGCACAACAACGAGGAGGCCTTCTGGCAGGAATTTGTTAAGCACTTCGACCGCGAGGTGCGGAAGGATCTTCCCCTGTTCGAAGCATTTTATCGGGAGGACTTCCCCAAGGTGCAAGAATCCTGCGGTTACAGCCCCTACAGCGCCCAAATTTTGGCACTGTTGAAGAAAAAAGGCATCCCCGCAGTCCTTGCCACCAATCCCATTTTCCCCGCCATGGCAACCCAACACCGGATCCACTGGGCAGGACTGCAGGAAGAGGACTTCCTGCTGTTCACCGCCTATGAAAATTCCCGTTTTTGCAAGCCGAATCTTCGATATTACGAAGACATTCTGCAAAAGCTAAATCTGGATCCCCGGAACTGTCTCATGGTAGGCAACGATGTGGAAGAGGACATGATCGCCCGAGAGCTGGGCATGGAGGTCTTTCTGCTGACAGACTGCATGATCAACAAGCAGAATGTAGATATCAGTGCCTATACCCACGGAGGCTTCCCGGAGCTTCTGGCCTATTTGGAGGCTCTGTAAGATTCCTTTGACCCTAATTTTGGAGGTATTCCTATGAGCATTTTACAGATCACACAAGAAAATTACGAGGCAGAGGTTCGCAACAGTCCCGTGCCGGTGCTGTTGGATTTCTGGGCCCCTTGGTGTGGCCCCTGCCGTATGGCTATGCCCCTCATTGAGGAGATCGCCAAGGAGCGCACGGACATCCGCGTTGGCAAGATCAATGTAGATGAGGAACCCAAGGTCAGGGAAGAATTCGGCGTCATGAGCATCCCTACCATTGTAGTAGTCAAGGACGGACAAGTGGCGGGACAGGCGGTGGGCATGCGTTCCAAGGCACAGATCCTGAAGCTTTTGGAGTGATGCCCATGGAAAAGATCTATGATGTACTGATCCTGGGCGGTGGCCCCGCCGGCTATACCGCCGCCATGTATGCCGCCCGCGCCGGTCTGTCCACCGCCGTCATCGAACGGATGAATGTAGGCGGGCAAATGGCTCTGACGGATCAAATTGACAATTACCCC
>JAZREB010000035.1:0-10142 GCA_045660585.1 Faecousia sp.
CCTGCTCCATACTCCCTCCTCCGCACTGGGCTCCTGCCGCTACAAGATCGCCGATCCCGCGAAGGACGACACCGACTATAAGCGCATCCTTGAGATCTTCAAGAAGTACAACATCCGTTACTTCTTCTATAACGGTGGCAACGACTCCATGGACACCTGCAACAAGGTCAGCCGTTACATGAAGTCCGTCGGCTAGGCGTGCCGTGTATTCGGTGTTCCCAAGACCATCGTCAACGACCTCTTCGGCACCGACCACTGCCCCGGCTTCGGTTCTGCCGCTAAGTACATCGCTACTTCCTTTATGGAAGTTTCCCGTGACAGCCATGTTTACGATAAGGGCATGATCACCATTATCGAGTGCATGGGTCGTCATGCAGGCTGGCTCACCGCCGCCGCTTCTCTGGCAAGCCTCTCCGGCGATGGCCCCGACCTCATTTACCTGCCCGAGGTAGACTTCGACATGGACAAGTTCATTGCCGATGTCAGCCGTATCTATAAGGAGAACGGCAACTGCATCGTCGCTGTTTCCGAGGGTGTTCACTATGCAGACGGTACCTTCGTTTCCGAGGCTAAGACCTCCGGCACCGACGGTTTCGGTCATGCTCAGTTGGGTGGTCTGGCCGCTCGTCTGGCAGACGTTGTCAAGGCTGCTACCGGCGCCAAGGTTCGTGGCATCGAGCTGTCTCTCCTCCAGCGTTGCGCCGCTCATTGCGCTTCCGCTACCGACATCGAGGAATCCTTCAACTCCGGCAAGACTGCTGTTGAGGCCGCTATTGCAGGCGAGACCGGCAAGATGGTCGGCTTCAAGTGCGACCGCACCAATGGCTATAAGTGCGAGTATGTCCTCTTCGATCTGGAAAAGGTTGCTAACTTCGAGCAGAAGGTTCCCCTGGAATGGATCACCGAGGATAAGTCCAACGTCACTCAGGACTTCATCAACTACTGCGCTCCCCTGATCTGCGGCGATCTGGTCATGCCCATGGAGAATGGCATGCCCCGTTTCGCTAAGCTGAAGAAGGTTTTCGCTGAGTAATCCATGAACACCTTACTCCACATCTGCTGTGCTCCCTGTGCCAACCAATGTATCGAGGTGTTGCAGGGCGACGGGTTGGAGGTCACAGGCTTTTGGTACAACCCTAATATCCATCCCTTTACGGAGTACCGATCCCGTCGGAACTGCGTCCGGGAATATACAGAGTCCATCGGTCTGAAGCTTCTGGAAAAGGACGAATATGCTCTGCGCCCCTTCGTCCGGGAGGTTGCTGACGACTTAGGCGGTCGCTGTGTTAAATGCTACGAAATGCGGCTCTATACCGCGGCACAGGCGGCGGCAGAGAGTGGCTTCGATAGCTTCACCTCGTCTCTGTTCATCAGCCCCTACCAGAATCACGAGCTTATGCGTGAGGTACCGGAGCGGGCGGCTTCGGAATTTGGCGTGTCCTTCCTGTATCGGGATTTCCGCCCCTATTTCCGGGCGGGACAAGAAAAGGCAAGGGAACTGGGCATGTACATCCAGAAATACTGTGGCTGTGTCTTCTCCGAGGAGGAACGCTACCTCAAGCCCTCTAAGCGGATCCCCTGAGATTTTTGAATCACAACATATTGCCGCCGACTTTTTGCCGAAAGTCGGCGGTTTTTTATGGACAATCGGAGGTTTTGGAAAAAAGTCTTGCATTTTTTAGGAGGAGATAATATACTATTAGAGTACATTTTTCGAAAAAACGGAAGCAAGAAAGGATTAAAATGATGAAACGTATTATTTCTTTGCTGTTGGTTGCCATCCTTCTGCTGGGGGCCATGCCTGTTTTTGCCGCAGGAGATGCCATGAAGGAAGCGGATCTGAAAACTGTCCTCAACAGCGTGGAGCGTAAGCCCCAGAGAACCGGCTACCTCCAAGTAGATGCCCTCTTAGAGGAAATCGTAGTATCATTTGACACTACAGACAATTATACCCTGCTGAAGGATGCCTACAATTGGGTCACTATGGAAGTGAATTACAGTTGGGGTCCCTATTCTCAGGACTGGGCTCCTGCCTATGATTGCTTCGTACCCCTGTATGATCTGGAATACGAAGAGGGTCTGGAAGAGGCTATGCCCTTCGAGGTTGTAAACCGTAGCTATCATGCTTTGGTGGAGCGGGAAGGTATTTGCTACGATTATGGTGCGCTGTTTGCGGTTATGGCTCGTTATCTGGGATTTGAGAGCTATGTCCATACCGGCAATTTCATTTTTGAAGAGGGGTATGGCAATGGTTCCGGTCACCACGGTTGGGCAGAGATCGAGATCGACGGCAAGTATTATATCTTCGATCCTCAGAGAGATTACCGTATGAGCGCCAACGCAACGGAGCCCAATCCCTATATGTATTTCGGCATTGATGAAGAACACGCATGGCGCTATACCCAGGAGACCGAAGCAAATGAGCCCCGAGATGCCGGCTTCCTGTCCGTACATGCACCCAGAAAGGGTTGGCTGAATGTGCTGAAAATCGACGGCACTGTTCTGGGTCTCAGCAACCCCTATCCCATCGGGGAGTCTGTAACCCTCTTTGCCGGTGGAGAAGACGCTTTTTATGGTTGGTATGACAAAGACGGAAAGCTCCTGACCGAGGAGAGAGAATATACCTTCCTTATGGAAAACGGTCTGACTCTTTACTGCATGTTTGAGGGAGAATATTTCGTAGATGTGGCAGGTCAGTGGTACGAAGAGAATGCAAACGCTGCGTTCGAGCTGGGTCTGGTACAGGGCGTTGGCAAATTCCTCTTCAACGCAGAGGGCACCATGAGCCGCGCTATGGCGCTGACGGTGCTGTACCGTCTGGCTGATCCCGAAACCGAGGAGATCCCCACCGCATCCTACATCGATGTAGAGCAGGACACCTGGTACACCGATGCGGTGAACTGGGGCACCCATATGGGCATCGTAAACGGCGTGGGCAAGAATCGATTCAACCCCAACGGCGCCGTGACCCGTGAACAGTTTATCACCATGATGATGCGCCTGTGGGCAGGAGAAATCGTCGCTGATCTGGCTATGACCTACGCCGACGTAGAGGATATCAGCGACTACGCTCTGGATTCCGTCCGTACCGCAACAGCTCTGGGGCTCCTGACCGGCTATGAAGACAACACCCTCCGCCCCCAAAAGGAATTGACCCGCGGTGAAGCAGTGACCATCCTCATGCGCCACGTTCGCACAATGGAGCCGGAAGAATAATTCCATAATAATGTTTGCTGAATAAGTCGCTATTGCGACCTGTTTGTGGGGAGACGCCCCACAAATCCACAAAAATGGCAATGAATAGCCGTTTTTATGAAGTGCGGGCATTATGAAAAAAGGTGCGCAGCGGATCTCCCATCCGGTGCGAACTTTTTTTGGCGTTGTCTCCACAACAAACTGACAAATTCCGATTTGTGGTATATGTTTTTATTATCCTCTATTAGTTGTTAAAGAATGTTATTAAAATCCTCCGGAAGACTTGGGAACAAAGGATTTTTTGCAGACAATTTACCTTTTTCTTTTATATGATTTCATACTGCATCATCCTTGTTTTGGCAGATCATAAGGGCAAATGCAAACCGCCCCCTTTATCTTGATTTGATGTTGAGATAAAGTCGTCTTGATGTGCGGTCGATATTGTGAGAATGGGAGATTTGTGATATAATACATCACAATAGATATTTGTGCATAAATAAAGAAAAACTGAGAATGGCGGTGTAAGAGTATGGCTATTTCCCAGATAGGGATGATTATTAGAAGACGACGAATGGAGCTCGGACTTTCGCAAGAGGATTTAGCAGATGGAATCTGTGCTGTAACAACTTTATCAAGAATTGAAAACGGTGAGCGAATGCCAACGCAGAATCACTTGGAAATCCTCTTACAGCGGATCGGATATTCTGATATGATGCTTCAAAGCTATGTGGATGAAGCTGACTTTGTTGCACATGAGTTAAAATTCAAAATAAGACAGGCGTATATAGAAAAAGATGCAACTAAGGCACAAGAACTGTTGCAGCAGTTCAAGGCCTTAGTTGCAAAACCTACTGCTATAGATGAGCAATTTATATTGCTTTATGGTGTATTACTCTATCCGCAGAGGTATTCAAAAGAGGAAATGTTACAGGAACTGGAGAATGCGATCTGCCTAACCTGCCCAGGATATAAACATGGGGACTTTCCATTTGTGCTTTCTTATGAGGAGATTATTCTTTTAAACAACATAGCGATTTCAACCGCCGATTGTGGAAATAGAAAAGAGGCAATCGATATCTTGTATGGTATCGCTGGTTATTACGACACACATATGGTAAACGCCGAGGAGTCTCTACGAACAGAAACTATGACTCTTTACAACCTGTCTAAGTATTTGGGGTTAGAGAATCGCTATGATGAATGCATTACAATTTGTGAACGAGCAATACAGTGTTCACAAAAAACCGGACGTTGTTTATTCTTCGCACAGACTCTGTACAACAATGCCTGGGCTTTAGTCAAGAGGAACCACGTAGGGGATTTTGATAAAGCCAAGGAATTGGCAAATTATGCACTAAATGTTGCGATTGCTTTAGGGCTTAAACCGTTTGCCGCACATTGTCGAAAATTCATTGAGAATTATAACCTTATTTGACTTATTGCGATACCCGGCCACTTTCCCAATCGCACTGCGGACGCAGTTCTTGGTGGTTGCCCATGCGAATGCGAATACCGCTGCCAAAGATTAGGGCAAGGGCGAGGGTTAAAGAGAGAACGGATTTAAAGATTTTGGTTTTCATAATGATACCTCCATGTTTTAGAATATGAGGCAATCATATGGTGATATGAAGAAAAAGACCATGTCGTAACCGGGAAATTATTATTTTCCGATTTCGGCATGGTCTTTTACTGTAAAATGTTAGATAATATTCTTTATACTGCAAATTTCATAATATGATTTTCCATACGTTGTTTTCAAAATTTAATTATCCGGTAGCCCGTTTTCCGTATTCCGGAAACGGGTACTTTTTATCTTAGTACGCTATCAGCTATTTGCATTCCGCTTTCGTTTATTTTCCGATTACGGCATGGACTTTCTTTTTGGTTATTGAGAAAATAATTATGGGAAAGTTTAATTTTTGATGGAATATGTTGTAGGTGGTATGTTTCAGAATGGTAGATAAAACTGCATCACCATAGAAAAGTCAAAAGGCTCTATAGCAATGAAATAAGTCCTGCATAATGATCGTAGAAATGTGTTGTGTTTATTTAAGGGAGGAGGTGTTATCGGTTATGATTTGTGTTTGAAATCCGTCATCCAATACGAATATAAAAAGAATTACGAAAGGAGTTTTTAAAATGCGTAAATTTGGAAGAATCCTATCCTTGCTACTGGTAGTTGCCATGCTTGTACAATTACTTCCTGCCTCTGTTTTTGCACAGGAATCCAACACCGCAGATCCCGATGATATTGATGTGATCGGTCTTGCGGAGGATTCCCGTCAGACTTCGGTGGAATCCTTAAAGAACGCAAAAATTCTCTTTGAGGAAGAAGAACTGCGAGAAGAAAATGTTAAGCATTTCCGTTTGGATAATGGTTCCTACATTGCCGTTCAATATGGAAACCCGGTGCACTACGAAGAGGAAGGGGAATGGGTGGATTACGACAATACTCTCCGAGAAGTTAGTGCATTCGATGAAACCGGTGTTTCTCACTACGCCGTAACGAATGGTGACAGCACCCGTGTGTTTGCGGCAGATGCCAATGCCGATGTGCTGTTGGCTCTTCAGAAAGGTAACTACTCTCTCAGCCTGACTCCTGTGAATGAACCGGATGCAGAGATCCCTGTGACACCTATTCCTCCTGTAGAGATGGAGATTATGGGTGGCGACATAGGATCAGAAGGAGATGTGCAGGCTGATCAGAATGCCGTGATTTCCTCTGAAAACATTCAACCTGCACAGCCTGCTACCGTGCTTTGTTACATTGGCTCCGGGGAAGCGGAGACATATGATCTTTCTGCTGGGGAGACTTCTCTCTATGCACAGGCACAGCCGGAGAAAATGTATTCTGCTCTGGAATATGTTGAAGCTCTGAATGGAGCGACCCTCCGCTATGAAAACTACGGAAACACCGTGAAGGAAAGTATTGTGATTGAGGCACCCCAAGAGACTTATTCGTATTCCTTTGTCCTGGAAACAGAAGGCCTGACTCCTACTGCCTTGGAGGATGGCTCCATTACCCTAACTGCTCCTGATGGGGCAATCATTTACACCATTCCTGCCCCCTATATGATTGATGCCAACAAGGAGTATTCCACAAATGCATCTTATTCTCTTTCCGGCAGCGACAGCACCTTTATCTTGACGGTTACTGCCGACGAAGAGTGGATCAACGCTCCGGAGCGTGTGTTCCCCGTACTTTTGGATCCTACTATTGAGGAAGAAGTAAACGAGGACCGCCTTGTTTACTGCTTTGTTCGTTCCGGATATCCGGATTCTCAGGACAAAAATGATCCGGGGCTGTATGCAGGCTTCTACGACAATAGCAATAAGATGACCCGTAGCTATTTCCACATGAATCGTTTGCCGGAGATCCCCGGTGGTTGTGAAATCGACAGTGCCATTCTTCAGCTTTTCTATTATGCCTTAAATCCGGATGGCGCATCCTATTCCTTGGATTTGGGTATCTATGGTCTTACAGAAGCCGGGGGACTAACCGGATCATCCGGTGAAACAGCGTGGACGCAGTGGATCAACAACCTGACGTGGGATATTGCTGAGTCAGGTGCGGTTGTGCAGAGCGATGTCATTGTGGACAAGGTATCTCTCAAAGGAAGTGACATCGAAAAATATCAGTATTGGGATATCACTACCTTAGCCTACAATTGGTACAATGATAAAGAATCCAATATGGGCTTTGTTCTCAAGGCCATAAACGAGGAAGAGGCCAACTGCCGCGCAACCTTCCACGGTCCGGGACATACGTGGAATAAGCCCGCTGTTATTATCAGCTACCGTAACACTGTAGGTATCGAAAGCTACTATAATTATCAAACCTTCGGCCATGGGAGAGCAGGTGTATCCTATATTTCTGACTACAGCATGCAGAATACCTTGGTAGTTCCCCTGATTCAGAGCAGTAGCGAGGTTATGCCCTTTAGTCTGAGTTTGGTATACAATTCTTCCTACGGTGGTAGGTATTTCACAGAAGAATCCGGTAACGGCGCGAAAATGCTCCACACGAAGGAGTATAGCAATATGCTATGTGGCATTGGGTGGAAATTATCTGTGCAACAAACGGTGGTGCCTTTCTCTGCGGGAGGGAAGAATTACCTGATCTATACAGACGGAGACGGAACGGAGCACTATTTCGAGGATCCGGATGAAAACGGTCGTTATGAGGATGAGGATGGCTTAAAATACGAGATCACTGTTAGCGGAACGGACTATACCATGGTGAGCAAACAGGGATACCAATGGAAATTTATCAATGGTTACCTGACAGAAGAAAAGGATGCTTACGGAAACTGTATTGCATATGTCTACAGCGGAAACAGACTGACGAAAATTACCCGGAAAAATCGGGGATGTACGGATGAAGAAACACTGGCGACCTTATCCTATAATTGGACATATGAAAACGGTGAGATAATAGAGAAACTTTACCCTACAGCTATTACGGATCAATATGGCAGAGTGACGAAAATACAATACACAACTCCCAATGATGAGATCTATTATCTCCGCCGTATTACCTTCCCCGATAATCAATACGCAGATTATATTTATCAGGAGCAGACCGGCGGTATGCTGAATGGCTACCGTCTTACTCGAGTTTATGATGCCGAGAGCCAATACGGTATGGAGTTCTCTTACAGCTATAACGGAGATGTCCGAAACCTTTATGAGTATGTTTCAAGTAGCAAGGTATACGGAACCAAAATCCATGGCTACAAGCGGTCTCCCTCTCAAACGGTATACCGCTACTATGGCAAGGATCAAACAGCAGATGCCCCGGGTCTTTCCGGTGGGGACGATCAGCTCATGTTCTGTGTCTTGGATCGGATGGGGAAAACCGTTGGTTGCTATGTAACCGACAGCAGCGAGACCCATGTTCTGGGAGTCAGCGCAGCGGAATTCACTGAGAATAACGGAACGGATAAACGGAACAACTCCATTACCGCAGCTGCCTCTGCGGGATTGCAGGGAATCAACCTTCTGCAAAACAGTGGCGGTGAGACCGGCACTGCCGGTTGGGAAGGAGCTACCACCAATACAGCTCTGACAAATGTCTATATAGGGAATAAGAGCTTTAAAGTAACAGGCACAGAATTTGTACAAGAGCTCTCTTTAGAAGTTGGGCAAACCTATACCTATTCGGCCTATGTGAAGCCCATGTCCGGAGCACAGGCACAGCTTCACATTCGATCCGATACTGACCAAGGTAGCAGTAGCGTTCTTCTGAACTACGATACCACCGGAGTTAATAATGGTTGGACACGGCTCAGTGTTACCCATATAGCAGAAGGATCGGACTCCTACGAGTTCGTTTTAGAAGCAACAGGGACGGTTTATGTTGATGCACTCCAAGTTGAAAAAGGAGAGGCTGCATCTGCCTACAATCCCGTAAATGATGGCTCTTTTGAATGGACAACCGAATGGGAAGCGGCAGGAAGCACCGGTAACGGTTGGCGAAAAAACGGGAATGCATCGATTGTTACACTCGATCCTAATGACAACAACCCCGAAATAACCGGATACTTTGGCAGTGATGTAGTCAAACTGACGGGTGGCAATGGATTACATCGGGTCTACCAGATTGTGCGGCTGAATCAGCCTTTGGATTCCTCCTTCCTGTTATCCGCATGGGCCAAGGGTGCAGCAGACCCAAGCTCTGTGGATCAAAAGACGGAAGAAAACGATCCCTATTTCGGTCTGGCTATCCGTTTGTATTTCTCCGATGATACCTCGGAGATCCACTATAAGTCCTTTGATCCCTACTGTCACGATTGGCAATATGTGCAGGATATTGTAACACCGGACAAGGAGAACAATGAAGCCGGCACAATCACCATTACCCACGCTACCATAGCTGTGGCATACGACAATAATATCAATACAGCCTATGTGGATAATGTATCTCTGCGTTTGGCCCAGGCACAGACCTACGCCTATGATGCAGAGGGCAACGTGGATACCGCATCCCTTACAGGTGAAGGAGAAGAGGATGCAGAATATGACGATGACACCGGGGATCTGATCAAGTATACTGCACCGAATGGCATCGTATTCGACTATGAGTATAACGATGAGCATAGCATTACCAAAGAGTCCGGCGCAGGGATCGTTACGGAATATACCTATGATGGTGGCAGTGAGGATGACCGTAGCGGTTATCTGACCTCTGTAAAGGTGACTTCCGACACTGACTCAGAGGATTCCCGATATATGCAGACGACTTACGAATCCACAACGGATAAGAACTATACCCAATCCACGACGGATTCCGCAGGGAATACAACAGAGTATGCCTACGAAAACGGACGACTGAAGAACGTTAAAGACGGGAAAGGGACTATCACAACTTATACCTACTATCATCAAAACGACCGGCCCAAATCTACCTATATTACGGATATTGCTGCTGTTGACTACACCTATGACAGGGGACTTCTGACCCAACTGAACAGAAAGACCTTCCCCTATGAGGGTGCGGGACAAGCAAATGCCATTTACCAGACCTACAGCTTCACCTATAATCTGTGGGGACAGAGAACCTCTGTAGCTGTAGGAGACCAAACCCTTGCCACCTATACCTACGAGGATATAAACGACAACGCAGTAGGCGCCGGGGGAGGCAACAATACCCGGATCAACTACAGTAACGGCGATTCTATCAGTTACGTATATGATGCCCTTGACAGATTGATCAAAACCATATACAATGACAGTGGAGAGTATGTGGAATATACCTATAACAGTGAAGGAGCACTCTCCAAACTGGTACACCGTCAGAGTAATGGCTCTGTCATTGCTTCCTATGAGTTTGAACGGGATAATTTAGGCAGACTGATCCGTAGCCGTCAGGTGAATGGTAGCAATGCAACCGTCCAACGGACGGAGCACATCTACGACACCGTCGGCCGTCTGAGTCTGCAACGGTG
>JAZREB010000036.1:0-12443 GCA_045660585.1 Faecousia sp.
CCTTAAAGATCGGAATAAACCCGAGTCCCTTCCCGGGGCTGACACCTTATAAATAAAGCAAGAGTGACTGCTCTGCCCATGATTTTCGGGTCATGGGTGAGCAGTCACTTTTCTTTTTTACCAATGGAAAGTAGGAACGAATGTTTGAATATGACGGATTTTATGGAAAAACAGAAGAAAAAACCTCTGAAATTCTGTGCCGAATCAGAAAAAATGATTGATTTTTTCCCTTGATAGGTGTATACTATATTCGGAGTGGAGCGAAATTCCACAAAAAACCACAAAATGGAGCAAGATTCCGCAATATTACAGACATTAGGAGGTGGGGGATCTGTTTGGACAATATAAACACACTATCGACTCCAAGGGCCGACTGATCGTCCCTGCCAAGTTGCGTGAAGAATTAGGCGAGTGCTTTTACATTTCTGTTGCCCCGGATACCTGTCTGACCATTTTTACCAAGACCGAATGGCAGAAGATCTTAGATCGTGTCAACGAGGTTCCTTTAACGGAGGCAGGCGGGTTACGGTACTTCCTCGGAAAAGCATGGCAATGTGAGCCGGATAAGCAGGGACGATTCATTCTTCCCGATTACCTGCGTAATTTTGCCGGTATCCGTGAGGATGTTATTTTCCTGGGTCTTGGTGGCCGAGGAGAGATTTGGTCCGCAGAGCTGTACGAGGCTCGGGAGGCAGAGCATATTACACCTGCTGCCATACGCGCCGCACTGAAAGAATTGGGGTTCTGATATGGAATTTTCGCATAAATCTGTTTTATTGGACGAATGTATTCGGGGCTTAAATATTAAGCCCGACGGAATTTATTTGGATGGTACCTTAGGTGGAGCCGGACATTCTTACGAGATCGTTCGCCGTTTGGACAGCGGTCGCCTCATTGGGGTGGATCGGGATACCGTAGCCTTAGAGGCCGCAAGCCTGCGCCTAAAGGACTATGCCCAACGGGTAACAACGGTACATTCCAATTTCTGCCGTGTCAATGAGATCCTGGATGAACTGGAGATCCCCGGTGTAGACGGTATGCTCTTCGATCTGGGAGTGTCTTCCCCTCAGTTGGACGATGGATCCCGTGGATTTTCTTATATGGCCGATGCGCCTCTGGACATGCGTATGAACAGAGAGGATCCCCTCACTGCCGCAGATGTCGTCAATACATATTCTCAGGAGGAACTGAAACGGATCCTCTTTACCTTCGGCGAGGAGCGCTATGCGCCCCAGATCGCCGCCGCCATTGTACGCAGACGGGAACAACAGCCCATTGAGACCACCTTCGAGCTGGTTGATATTATCCGTTCTGCTATGCCTGCCCAGGCTCTGCGGGAAAAACAGCACCCTGCAAAGCGGAGCTTCCAGGCCATCCGTATTGCGGTCAATGATGAACTCGGTTCCGTAGATCGCATGATGACTGCCGCAATTGCTCGCCTGAATAAGGGTGGCAGACTGGCAGTGATCACCTTCCATTCCTTAGAGGATCGGATCGTGAAGAATGCTATGCAAGCCGCGGCAAAGGGTTGCACCTGTCCGCCGGAATTCCCGGTATGCGTCTGTGGCAAGAAACCCCTTGTAAAACTGATTTCCCGTAAGCCCATTGTTTCCGGGGAAGCAGAACTTGCAGAAAATCCCCGAGCACGGAGTGCAAAGCTCCGAGTATGTGAAAAATTATAACGGAAGGAAGTGACTCGGCATGAAGGAATTCT
Source organism: Faecousia sp. (assembly GCA_045660585.1). GTDB lineage: Bacteria > Bacillota > Clostridia > Oscillospirales > Oscillospiraceae > JAZOXB01. The sequence goes on from JAZREB010000036.1 coordinate 1,715, forward strand.
ATACTTACGGTTCGGAAGCATATGCGCCCCTGCCTATAAAAGAGCCGAGTCATTTGCCCGATGACCCCAAAAAAGCCGAGCCTCTTCCCGAGGAAAACAAGTCGGTTTCCCTGACTACTGTGATAGGGGCTGTGGGGATCCTTGTGCTGTTTGTGGGTTTGCTTATGAGCATGGTTAGCCTTTTTGAGGCACGTAGCCAACAGGCGGAACTGCAACGCAGGATCCAACAACTGAAAACCCAACAGGAACGGCTGATCACCCGGTACGAAAGTGAGATCGATATGGATGCCGTTGCAAAACGAGCAGAGGAGATGGGAATGCACATCCCCTGGGCAGACCAGATCCAATATATAGATTCTGCCTCTCACACGGCAGAGACTATTGAGGATGCCATGGTAGAGGAATTTGGCACCATGACACGGGATATGGAGACATATTTCCCTGTGTCCTGATATATACATAAAACAGAACATGGGCGGTTCAAGTGCCGCCCATGTTTTTGTCCCACATCTTTTTTAAGAATTTTGAAAAGGCAGACAGACAGATTCACCGGGAGGCGAATGTGTGAAGCACAAGGATGTTCCGAAACTTAGGAGAAAATCTCCCCGAAAGGAGATCCGGGTTTCCGACACCTACATCCGAAAAGGGATCCTTTGGCTAATGGCAACTTTGGGGGTTTTGTCCTTCCTCATTGTGGGGGCAAGACTGATAAAGGTCATGCTGGTGGATCACAACTATTATGAGGAGAAGGCAATCTCCAATCAGACCCGATCCACATCTGTCACAGCCAAACGGGGGAATATCTATGATCGCAACATGGATCCCCTGGCAGGCTCCTTGAGTGTGGAGAATATTTTCTTAGACCCCTTAGAACTGAAACAGAATGGAGAGGACCTGCAGTTTTTGTCTGAGGAGCTGGCGATCCTTTTGGATTTGGAGCCCCAAGACATACTGAAAAAGGCGCAGGATATTTCCATGCGGTATAAGATCCTGAAACGGAAACAGACCCCGGAGGTTTGCGATGGGGTGCGGGATTTTCTGGCGAAGTACGATATCCAGGGGGTTCATTTAGAGCCGGATTCTCTGCGACACTATCCCTATGGTGCGACAGCTTCTCAGCTATTGGGCTTTGTGAACACAGAGAATGTGGGTACAGAGGGCTTAGAGTCCTATTATAACAGCAGATTACAGGGCACAGCCGGGGCGGTGATCACCACCAAGGGGAACAACGAAACGGAGATGCTCTATTCTTACGAAACCTTCCTCCAAGGAGAGGCGGGAGAAAATCTGGTTCTGACCATCGACCTGACGGTGCAGAGGGCACTGGAAAAGCAGATGCAAGATGCCATTGACCGTTATGATGTACTGAACGGTGCCTTTGGCATGGTCATGGATGCACAAACCGGTCAGATCCTTGCGATGGCGACCTTAGGGGGTTATGATCCCAACAAATATTTGGAGGTCTACGACACCGAGACCAAGTCCTCTTTAGAGACCCTCTACGAAAAAGCCATGACTTATCCCAAGGAAAGCAGTGAGCGAACCACCCTGTTAGAGGAGTACAACAGCGCCGTTGCTACTGCCAGACTGAAGCAGTGGAGAAACCGCTGTGTCTGCGACGGCTACGAGCCGGGATCTACCTTTAAGGCCCTGACTTTAGCGGCGGCATTGGATTCCGGGGCGGTTACCCTCAACGATCATTTTTCCTGTAGCGGATCGGAAAAATTTGAGGGACGCTCCCAGATCTTAAATTGTTGGAAGAGCGCCGGTCACGGCGGTCAGACCACAGCACAGGCCTTGCAGAATTCCTGCAATCTCGCCTTTGCACATATCGGTTTGCGGACGGGAGGGGAGACCCTCTACGAATATTATAAGGCCTTCGGTCTTATGGAGACAACGGGCATAGATCTTCCGGGAGAGGCCAAAGGAATCTTTCATTCTCGGGAGCATTTGGCAGACAATCACGCCTATGGCACAAGCTACCTCATCTCCACGTCCTTCGGCCAGACCGTTAAGCCTACGCCCATCCAAATGGTACGGGCCATAGCCGCTGTGGTAAACGGAGGCTATTTGTTGGAGCCTTACATGGTATCCCGGATCCTGGATGAGGATGGGAATGTTATTGAGAGCAAAGAAAAGACGGTTTTACGTCAAGTGATCTCAGAGGAAACCTCCAAGATCATGTGTGAACTTTTAGAGTCTGTTGTTTCCGAGGGAACGGCAAAGAATGCCAACGTGGCGGGATACCGCATTGGCGGCAAAACCGGCACTTCGGAAAAAACCGACCAGAGAAATGAAGACGGGCAGATGACAAAGGATAAGATCGTATCTTTTGTAGGCATTGCTCCCATGGAAGATCCCCGGTATGTGGTACTTGTTGCCCTGGACACCCCCAACCCCGCTACAGGGCAGTACATTTCAGGTGGTGTTATGGCGGCACCTACTGTAGGTGCTGTGCTGGAGGATATTCTCCCCTACCTTGGAGTAGAGGCGGATTATACCAAGCAGGAACTCTACCGAGTCAATGTTTCTATGCCGGATGTGACCGGTCTCGGCATCTATGCCGCCAAAGAAAAACTGAAGACAGAAAGTCTGGATTGTCGCATTATCGGAAACGGTGATAAGGTAGTCAGTCAGCTTCCGGCAAAGGGAAAACCGGTGCCGGGGTATTCTACGGTTTTGCTGTATACGGACAGTTCCATGACCGATGAACAGGTGGAGGTCCCGTCCCTGTATGGGCTCACAGCAGAGGAATGTACTCGGAAACTCAATGATCTGGGGCTATATCTACAGGCAAAGGGAACGGATTCCACAGCCTGGCATGTTTTAGCCACCACCCAGAGCATTGCACCGGGGACAATGGTAGATCGGTGCACTACCATTACCGTTACTTTTACAGATACAAAAGACATGGACTAAAGATCCAATGGAGAAATCATATGAAGATGCAAGAACTTTTCAAAGGTATTGAAATTTTAGAAACCAATCTTACGGAGAATATGGAAATCTCCGGCGTGAAGTATTCATCCCGTCAGGTAGAGCCGGGGGACCTGTTTGTTGCCATTGTAGGCTATGAGACCGATGGGCACAAGTATATTCCCGATGCTGTATCCCGTGGGGCTGCGGTGATCCTGTGCGAGAAGGATATGCCGGAAGGAACCCCTTGGATTCGGGTGGCTTCCACCCGTTTGGCTCTGGCACAGTTGGGGGCAAACCGGTACGGTCATCCCGCAGAGTCTATGAAGATGATCGGTGTCACGGGCACCAACGGAAAGACTTCCGTCACCTATCTCCTGAAATCCATGCTGGAAGCCCAGGGGGCAAAGGTTGGTCTGATCGGCACCATTTGCAACCTCATTGGAGATGAAGAGCTACCTACAGAGCGTACTACCCCGGAGAGTTTTGAACTCCAGGGGATCCTGGCGCAGATGCGGGATAAGGGGTGCACCCATGTGGTGATGGAGGTATCTTCCCATGCACTGTACTTAGATCGCACCGCAACCATTCCCTTTACGGTGGGTGCTTTTACCAACCTGACAAAGGATCATCTGGATTTCCATAAAACTATGGAGAACTATCGCAAGGCCAAGTCTCTCCTGTTCTCCCGGTGTAAATACGGCGTTTTCAATTTGGCAGACCCTGCCACTGCCAAAATGATCGAAGAGGCAAAGTGTGAATGCTGTACCTTTGGCGACGGCGGGGATATTTGGGCAGAGAATGTGAAATTGGAATCCGACCATGTGGAAATGGATGTACGGGAAGGCACTTCCTGCGGTAAACTGCGGATCGCCATTCCCGGCAGATTTACGGTCAGTAACGGTCTCATGGCATTTGCCATTGCCCGGAAATTGGGCATGGACTTCCAAACTGCCATTCAAGCCCTCTCTCAGGCAAAGGGTGTCAAGGGCAGAGTAGAGGTAGTCCCCACCCCCGGGAAGGACTATACCGTTCTCATCGACTACGCCCACACTCCCGACGGACTTGAAAATGTTCTCCGCTCCGTAAAGGATTTCTGCAAGGGCAGAGTGATCCTGGTATTCGGTTGTGGCGGAGACAGAGACAGCACAAAGCGTCCGGAAATGGGAAAAATTGCGGTACAATATGCAGATCTTACCATCGTGACCTCCGACAATCCCCGTACAGAGGAGCCCATGGCCATCATCCGTGATATCCTGAAGGGGATCGAAACCGCCCCGGAAACCTACATCGTAGAGGAGAATCGGAGAAAAGCCATTGCTTTAGCCTTGCGTTTGGGACAAAAAGATGATATGATTATCTTGGCAGGAAAGGGTCATGAGACCTACCAGATCATTGGCAAGGAGAAGACCCAGCTGGATGAACGGGAGGAGGTCGCCCAAGCATTATGGGGATGATCACGTTAAAAGAAGCCGCTTCTTGGTGCAGTGGTAGCGTTGCATCGGAGTTTGCGGAGCTTGGATTCCATGGCGTACAGTTTGACAGTCGCGCCATTGAAGCAGGGGAGTTGTTTGTGGCTCTCACAGGAGAGAGAAACGGACATTCTTATATTCCCGTTGCTCTGGAAAAGGGCGCCGTGGCGGTCTTGGCTTCCGAAGTGCAGGATCCTTCTGTTCCTGCAATTTATGTTGAAGATACCCTTGTAGCCATGCAACAAATTGCAAGGGGATATCGCGAGAGCTTATCCTGCCATGTGGTGGGGATCACCGGCAGTGTGGGAAAGACCACGACCAAGGAGATGGTTGCATCCGTTTTGGAGCAGAGCTTCCTGACCCAGAAGACCCCGAAGAACTTTAACAACCATATCGGTCTGCCTGTGACCCTCCTCTCTCTGAGAGAGGATTGCCAAAAGGCAGTGATCGAAATGGGCATGAATCACGCAGGGGAGATCTCTCTCCTGACGAGTTTGGCTCAGCCGGACATTGCCATGATTACCAATGTGGGCACCATGCACATTGAGTACTTAGGTTCCAGACAGGGTATCCTTGGAGCAAAGTTAGAGATTTTGGAAGGCTTGCGCCCCCATGGAAAGATCCTCTTCTGTGGAGACAACGATCTGCTGGCCCAGGTTGCGGAGCAATACGGCGCCATAACCTATGGTCTCGGCGAGCACAATCAGGTTAGAGCCGTTGATCTGACCATGGGAGAAGAAGGCTGTAGCTTCACTGTAGAGGCTTTTGGCATAACCTTCCCTGTGGAACTTCCTGTGGTAGGGGAGCACAATGTGCTCAATGCTCTGGGAGCTTCGGCTGTGGGGCTCCTGTGTGGTATGTCCCCGGAGGCTATTTGTAAGGGCTTGGCTTCTTTTACCAATACGGATATGCGCCAGAATACCTATAGTCGGGATGGTTTGTATATTATCGAGGATTGCTATAACGCAGGTCCCGAATCCACCCGTGCGGCACTTTCTGTTTTAGCAAAGAGACCTTCCCGTCGGATCGCCGTATTGGGAGGTATGCTGGAGTTGGGAGACTATGGCCCCACTGCCCACTATGAGATCGGTGTGGAGGTGGCAAAAACTGCCGACCTGCTCTTTGCCTATGGCCCCTTGGGAGAGGAAATGATCCGCGGTGCCGAGTCTATGTCATATGCTCGTCACTTCCTGACCCATGAGGAACTGGTGACGGAGCTGCGGAAGGAACTGCGCCCCGGCGACAGCCTCCTTGTGAAGGGAAGCCGAGGTATGCATATGGAAAAGGTCTTACAGCTTTTATTTGCAAAATAAGACGGAGGATAGAGATATGTCTGAAATTATTATGATTATCGTGACCCTTGCGGTGGCCTTTGTGGTCTCTGCGGTTTTGGGTAGATTCCTGATCCCGATTCTGCGTGCGCTGAAGGCGGGACAGTCCATTCGTGAAGTTGGCCCCACTTGGCACAATAACAAGGCAGGTACTCCCACCATGGGCGGTATCATGTTTATCATTGCGTCCCTGCTCAGTGTGATTACCGGTTGTATTCTCGGCGAGTGGAGACATCTGCTGGTTCTGGGTCTTGCCCTGATGTTCGGCGTCGTCGGTTTCTTGGATGATTTTATCAAGATCAAGAAAAAGAGAAATCTGGGCCTTACGGGAAAGCAGAAAATGGCTTTACAGCTTGTGGCCTCTGTTGTATTCCTTGCTGTGATGTATTTTACCGACAATATCAACTATGATCTGTATGTTCCCTTTGTGAAGGAGCCTGTTTGGACAGTTCCTGTGCCCCTGTATTTGATAGCGGCTGTGTTCGTGATCGTAGGCTGTGTCAACTCTGTCAATCTGACCGATGGTTTGGACGGCCTGTCTTCCGGCGTAACCATTCCTGTTATGGTGTTCTTCGTTCTCACCGCTGTCGGCATGGATAAGTTCGGTCTTGCTACTTTCCCTGCTGCTATGGTTGGCGGTCTGGGCGGTTACCTGATTTACAATTTCTATCCTGCAAAGGTCTTTATGGGCGATACCGGCTCTTTGTTCATGGGTGGCGCTGTTGCAGGTCTTGCTTTTGCGCTGGATATGCCCCTGGTTCTACTCCTGGTAGGCATTATTTACATCATCGAGACGCTGTCCGATATCATTCAGGTTGGCTATTTTAAGATTTCTCACGGCAAGCGTATCTTTAAGATGGCTCCCATCCATCACCACTTTGAAAAGTGCGGTTGGTCTGAAAAGAAGATCTGGGTTGTATTCGTGGGTCTGACTGTAGTAATGTGTGTAGTTGCTTATTTTGGCGTTCGCATTTGGTTCCCATAAGGGATTGGATAAAATATTTTATTTCCGGACAATAGATAGATAGGATGATTTTGGGGAAGGGAGGCTTTTATGCCCCGAAGCTCCGAGATCCGTACCCCACGGGGTAGGATGGATCTTCCTTATTTATTACTGACACTGTTATTGACGGCAGTGGGGCTTACCATGCTCTTTTCTGCCAGCTTTGCCCGTGCATATTATGTCACGGGAAATTCGGCCGGGTACTTTTTATCCCAGCTTTTGTTCGCTGTGTTGGGGATCGTGGCTATGTACTGCTTTAGCCTGATCCCCTACAGCCTATATTTCTGTGCATCTAAGATACTGTATTTTAGCTGTGTACTCCTGTTGGTGGGAGTTCTCCTCTTTGGACTGACGGGAGGAGGGGCAACGCGGTGGATCAAGATCGGGTTTATCAGTTTCCAGCCCTCTGAAATTGCAAAACTGTCCCTGATCGTGTCCATTGCCAAAATTTTGACCGTGCGGAGAAAGGAAAGCTGTAGCACGAAAGTGTTTTTCGCTTGCTCCGGTGCTATGGTGATCATTGCGATTTTACTGATCTTGGAGCCCCATTTTTCCGCTACCATTATTGTGGGATCCCTCTGTTTCCTCCTTATGTTAGTGGGGGGAGTGAATCGTAAATATTTGCTGACCATTGCTTTGTCGGGAGGGGGCATTCTCCTTCTGCTGATCCTGACCGGGGGATACACCGGGGATCGAATTATGGCATGGCTGGGTCCGGAGGCCTACCCCACAGACGAGGGCTACCAGATCGTCCAATCCCTCTATGCCATTGGCTCGGGAGGGCTCTTTGGCTTGGGCTTCGGCATGGGCAGACAGAAATATCTGTATTTGCCGGAGGAACATAACGACTATATTTTTGCCATTGTGTGCGAGGAATTGGGATTTGTCGGAGCTATGGGGATCTTAGCTCTCTTTGCTCTGCTGATCCTGCGGGGCTACTGGATCGCCATCCATAGCAAGAACCGCTTTTCTATGCTAATGGCTACGGGATTAACGACGCTTCTTGCACTTCAGGTTCTCCTGAATGTGGGAGTCGTGACCAATCTCCTGCCTTCTACGGGGATCTCTATGCCATTCTTCTCTTCGGGAGGGACGGCACTGATGATGCAACTGGCAGAGTGCGGGATCATGTTGAATATTTCTCGCAGTATCTCCCGGGAGACATGAGGGGAGCGCGAGTGGAATAAGGTGAAAGTTATGAAAGTGATCTTTACCTGTGGCGGTACCGGGGGACATATTAACCCGGCCATTGCCGTTGCCAAACGATTGAAAGAACGGAAACCTGATTGTGATATCCTCTTCGTAGGAGCCGATGACGGCATGGAGACCAAGCTGGTTCCCAGAGAAGGCTTCGCCCTGGAGACCGTGACGATCTCCAACTATCTACGCAGTATTAAGCCCTCTGCTATTTGGCACAATATTCAAACTGTGGGAACCATCCGCAGAGCCTTGAAAAGGGCAGATAAAATCATCACAGACTTTAAACCCGATGTAATCGTAGGGACCGGGGGATATGCCAGCTTCCCGATGCTGAAGATGGGAACCAAACGGGGGATCCCCACTGCCCTCCATGAGGCCAATGCGGTGCCCGGTCTTGCTACCCGTATGGTCTGCGACAAGGTGGATCGGATCCTTGTCAGCTTTGAGGAAAGTCGCAAGGAATACAAGCATGCAGATCGTGTGATACCTGTCGGAATGCCTGTTCGGGAAGAATTTGTCTATACCCAAAAGGCTCGTGCCCGTCAGGAACTGGGGCTGGATGATAAGCCCTTTATCGTATCCGCATGGGGCAGCTTAGGCGCCCGGGAAATGAACAAGAAGATCGCAGGCTTTATGAAACTGGAATGTGAGGAAGGCCGTTACCGCCACGTTCATGCAACGGGTTCCTTCGGCTGGCGTTGGATGCCGGAATATGTGAAGGAACAGGGCGTGGATCTGGAATCTCAGGATCTTGTGACCATGCAGGAATATATCTATAATATGCCCACCCTTATGGCGGCGGCGGATCTGTTTATCAGCAGAGCCGGCGCATCTACCCTCAACGAGATCGCCGCTGCAGGGACACCTTGCATTATTGTTCCCTCTCCCAATGTGACCAACAACCACCAGGAGAAGAATGCACGCATTCTGGAACAACGGGGTGCGGCAGTGGTGATCCGTGAAGAGGATTGTGACGGGGCTGTGCTCTATCATGCGGCCGGAACCCTTTTGGAGGATCAATCTCGACGGGAAGCAATGTCTAAAGCCTTGCGAGAGATGGCAGTGATCGATTCTGCAGAACGGATTCTGGATATCGTATTGGAATTGGCCACCCTATAAGGTGTATTGTTAGAGACTACTGTAATGAAATTGGAACATAAGGGACTGAAAAATCGGGGATTTTAAGGATCCTCCCACATAATCGGTCAAAAACAAGGATGGAGTAAGGAAATATGGAACATAAGAGAAAGAGGTCTGCCGAACACAGAGACCCCTCCGGTTATGCTCCGGGAAATGATCCCTACGGCGGACAATATTATGGAGAAGGGGAAACGCCTTCTGCCGACACTCCCCCCAGGAGAAGAACGGCGGATGACAGGGTAACTTCTTCTCAGACTCCCCGTCGGCGCAGAACGGAAGACAGCCAAAGAGCATCCTCCGACAGACCACAGCGCAGAAGAGGGGCAGAGGACAAGGAAGCTAATTCCAAGACGACCCGCCGGCGCAGACCTGGGCAGAGGGAGCAAGCTCCCACCGGGGAAGGTCGGCGGAGAAGACCTGCAGATAGCCCAAGACCCTCTTCGGAATCTCGGGAACGTAGAAGAACCGACCGACCCAAGGAAACATCTGCTCAGGAAAAAACGAAAAACTCTGCCACAAGGGAGCAACGAAACACACCGCCTACGGTACTTTCGGAGCGATCCGTAAAGGCCGCCGCAAAGCGGAAGGCTCTCCGGGCGGAAAATGACAGATTGCTCCGCCTGCGACGTCAGCAGACACGGAAGGCTAAACGCAGAACCGTAAAACGGATCGATAAGGGTCTGTTTAAACGTCTGGTTATTATGGCAGGCGTGGTTGTTGCCGTACTCCTGAGTATGATAATTTTCTTCCGTGTGGATAATATCGTAGTTCGTGGTTCTTCTTACTATACCGAAGAAGAGGTCGTTCAGGTCTGCGGTGTTGCTACGGGAGATAATTTGCTGACTCTGTCGAGAGGGAAAATCTCCGGTAGCATTATGGCTCCCTTAAAATATGTGGAATCCGTAAAGGTGGAGAGACAGCTTCCCAACACCCTGGTCATTTATGTCACGGAGAGTAAGCCCCGATATGCGGTACAGGATACTCGGGGGGATTATTTCCTTATGACAGCCGGTGGGAAGATCGTGGAACAGATCTCTGCTTCCCAAGCCAAGGAATTCACAGTGGTACAGGAACTTGTGATCCAGCCTCCTGCCATAGGAGAGGAAATACAGATCTATGCCGAGTCCGGTGCCGAGTCAAAGGCCTCCGGGCAGCTTACAGCAATGAAGACCCTGCTTACTGCTATTGAAGAAGCCAATCTGGGCAGACACATTGCGTCGGTGCAGATCCCTTCTTCCTATAAGATCTCGCTGTGGTATGAGGATCGGTTCTTGGTAGAATTGGCAAATACTTCCAAAATTGATCGCAAGCTGGAATACCTCAAAATCGTTGTCGAGAAGCAAGAAGCCTATGTCACGGGCACGGTTGACCTGTCTTTCCGTGATGGTGAGAAGGCAATTATGCTTCCCGAAGGGTGATTTTTGAAAAACGAAGGCATAAATTTCAGAAATTTTGTAAATAATTTTATAAAAAATGAGAAATTCTATTGACCTGAAGGGAAATTCACGGTAAAATAAAGAAGTATAAGTGTATAACCCCCACAGGGCGTATCCGGGAAGTGTCGATTTTCATTTCCTGAGAGTCGATCCTTGCCGGATGCGCCCTGATCCAATTCATAAGTATACATAGGAGGAGATCATTATGTCCGAAGTTTACGCAGAAAAAGT
>JAZREB010000037.1:0-7086 GCA_045660585.1 Faecousia sp.
CGCACCTAAGCCGAAACGAATACCATCAGTCTGGGCAGTAAAGGAGTCTGCGGAATAATTCACATCGGGATGCAGGAGCCGGATCCCCATAGCCTTACAATCGGCAATATAACCCGCCGTCTTGGTGGTATTGTCCAAAACGGAGCTCAGGAGAGCCGCCATATATTCCTTGGGATAATGGCACTTCAGATATGCTGTATCATAGGCTACCTTGGCATAACAAACGGCATGGGCCTTATTGAATGCGTAGTTTGCAAAGTCTAAGATTTCTTTATAAATTGCCTGTGCCGCCGCTTCGGACACGCCGTTTGCAATGGCACCTGCAATACCCCGTTCGGGATCACCGTAGACGAAGGCATGACGTTCTGCAATAATGACCGATTCCTTTTTCTTGGAAATGGCTCTGCGCATATTGTCTGCCTGTCCCAGGCTGTAACCGCCCAATTTTCGGAATATCTCGATAACCTGTTCCTGATACACGATACAGCCGTAGGTAACAGCCAAAATAGGCTCCAACTGGGGACAGATATAGGTGATCTTGTGGGGGTTGTGTTTGTTGTCAATGAACTTGGGAATAGAGTCCATAGGGCCGGGGCGATATAGAGCAACAATAGCCGTCAGATCTTCGATAGATTGGGGCTTCATGTTGACACAGACGCCGGTAATGCCTGCGGATTCCAACTGGAAGACACCGGCGGTCTTGCCCTCGGACAACATGGCAAAGCTCTCCGGGTCGTCATCCCGTACCTTCTGCAGGTCGAAATTCGGCTCCTTCCGTCGGATGGTTCTCTCAGCTTCTTCAATAATGGTCAGGTTCCGAAGCCCCAAGAAGTCCATCTTCAGGAGTCCCAATTCCTCAATGGTAGTCATGGTGAACTGGGTCACGATGGTGTCATCATTCTTTGCCAAGGGAACATAATCGGAAACGGGGTTCTTGGTAATAACCACACCCGCTGCATGGGTAGAGGTATTGCGGGGCATGCCCTCAATAGCCCGAGCCGTATCTACCAGTTCCTTTACCCGGGGGTCGGAATCGTACAGTTCCTTTAACTGGGGAGAGACCTTCAGTGCCTCTTCCAAGGTCATATGTAAAGTAGTGGGGATCAGCTTTGCAACAGTGTCCGTCTCTCCGTAGGTAAAGTTCAGGGCTCTGCCTACGTCACGGATCGCCGCCCTTGCCGCAAGGGTACCAAAGGTGACGATCTGTGCTACACGATCCTTGCCGTACTTTCGGGTAACATATTCAATAACCTCTCCACGGCGTGCCTGGCAGAAGTCCATATCAATATCGGGCATGCTGACACGTTCCGGGTTCAGGAAGCGTTCAAAGTACAGGCTGTACTTCATGGGATCCAGATCTGTGATCCCCAGACAGTAAGATACCATAGCACCTGCGGCGGAACCACGACCGGGACCTACAGGGATTCCCTGACTCTTGGCATATGCCACAAAGTCTGCCACGATGAGGAAGTAGTCCACATAACCCATCTTGCGGATCATGGACATTTCGTATTCCAGACGGTCTGCATACCCCTCCGGGTTGTTGGGATAGCGTTTCTCGTAGCCCCTCCAACACAGTTCCGTAAACCAGCCCCAGGCATCATAGCCCTCAGGATAATCAAACTGTGGCAGGTGATAATTACCAAAGGTAAATTCCACATTGCACCGATCGGCAATAGCCTGAGTATTGGCAATTGCCTCCGGATTATTGGGGAAGAGGGCTGTCATTTCCTCTTCGGACTTTATATAAAATTCTTGGGTCTCAAAGCGCATACGATCGGGGTCATCTACGGTCTTACCCATTTGGATGCACATGAGAACATCCTGCATTTTGCTGTCTTCCCGCGTGACATAGTGGGCGTCGTTGGTCGCAACCAGGGGGAGCCCTGTTTCTTGTGCCAGACGGAGAATGTCACGGTTCACAGCCTTCTGCTCCGGGATCCCGTGATCCTGGAGCTCTAAGTAATATCGATCGGGCCCAAAAATCTCTGCCATTTCCAGTGCATGCGCCTTTGCCCCCTGAAAATCTCCCTGACGGAGCCGTCTGGGGATCTCACCTGCCAAACAGGCAGACAGGGCGATCAGTCCTTGGGAATGTTTCCGCAGAAGGGCAAGATCTACACGGGGCTTACGGTAAAATCCGTCTAAAAAGCCCTTTGACACCATGTAGCTTAAATTTTTGTAGCCCGTTTCATTTTCGCACAGGAGCACCAAATGGCGAGCCTCGTCATCTGCTCCGTGTTGCTTATCCTCCATGGAGCGAGGGGCTACATAAACCTCACAGCCGATAATGGGCTTGATCCCTGCGGCCTTGCAAGCTCTATAAAAATCGATCACACCATACATCACACCGTGATCCGTAATGGCCAGAGCATTCTGCCCCAGCTCGGCGGCACGCTTGGCTACCTTTCCGATCCGGCAAGCACCATCTAATAGGCTGAATTCTGTATGGACGTGCAAATGTACAAATGCCATAGGGTATCTCCCTTCTACCTGCTTTCGGTATTACTCTCCCGGAGTCTCCGCTTCTTTCGCAAGCTGCATGAGCTTGCGGATCCTGTGATTCACGGCGGATTTGCTAATGGGAGGAATGTGTAACTTTCCCAGATCTACGAGATTTTCTTCCGGGTGTTCCTCTCGCAGAGTCGCAGTCTGTAATAACTTTTCCGGGAGGGTTTCTAAAATGCCCGTCTCCCGCAGTTTCTCGATGGCGGCGATCTGTTCCCCTGCCGCCGCTACGGTTTTATCCAGATTGGCAGAATCGCAATTGGTTTTCCGATTGGCTAAATTCCGCCAATTTTTGTTGATCTTTGCTTCCATAACCGTCATGGCGCAGATCGGTGCTCCCATAACCGTCAAGACATTTTCGATCGTCTCGCTCTGTTTGAAATACAGAACATGGTTCCCTTTCCGCTCTGTGAGTTTGGCGACCAGTTCCATGTCCTCCAGGAGCTTTTCTGCCTCACGGCTTGCGTTACCATGGGTGGTAGACAGCTCTAAATGGTACCGCTTTTCCGGGTCGGTTACAGAGCCACCTGCCAGGAACGCCCCCCGGAGGAAGGCTCTGCGACAGCATTCCCGTTCCAACAGCGCGTAATTTACATGGAGGGATAAGCTGTTACTGCGGGAAAACCCACAGGCTTCAAAAATCTTTTCTAACTTTTCTTCGTCGTAGATGGCAAATTGGAGTTTACCCCCGCCGTTTTCCGTAGGGAGTCGGTCAAAGGTGACCCCGAAGCCCCTACGGAATAGCTTGGGAAGTCGCTGGGCAAAATCCACACTTTCCGTTACGATCCGTATTTCCTCCGCTGTGAAGGTGTTGGAAAACAGCAGTACTCCGAGAGCCTCTCCCACAGCGCAGCAGCCCCGTTCCACCTCGTCGCGACATAATTCATTTTTTACTTCAGCAGAAAAAGACATCTGTGATTCTCCGCCTTTCCGTTCTTTATTTTTCCGTTTCTCCTGCCCAGAGGCGAACCTCGGGCTCTAAGAGGATCCCACTGTGATCCAGCACCTTCTGTCGTACCTGCTCCACAAGAGCCAGTACATCTGCGGCAGTGGCACCGCCTAAGTTGACAACAAACCCTGCGTGCTTCTCGGACACGGCGGCATTGCCTACCCGATAGCCCTTGAGTCCTGCCTCTTGGATCAGGGCGGCGGCATAACCCTGCTGTGGCCGTTTAAAGGTACTGCCGGCAGAGGGCATATCCAAGGGCTGAGAAGCCCGTCTCTTTTCGTTGAGTTCATAGATCCGACTGCGGATCTCCTTTTCTTCCCCGGGGATCAGTTGGAATCGTGTTCTGACGATCACGCCGTTCTTCTTCTGGAAAACACTGTGACGGTAACCGAATTCCTGAGCCTCTCCACAGATCCATTGGGTGCTTCCGTCAGGAAGCATATATTCCGTTGCAACAGCAACATCCTTCAGCTCTCCACCGTAAGCCCCTGCATTCATGTAAATACCGCCACCTACGGTTCCGGGGATCCCGTGAGCAAATTCCAGACCGGAAAGGTTATTCTTAGCGGCAAACATAGCAGTCTGTGCAAGGGTCATGCCTGCCATGGCCTCGATTTGGTTATTCTCCAACAGAGTCAATCCCATAAAGGTATCTCGCAGGCAGATCACTACACCGCGAATGCCCTCGTCGGGAGCCAATACATTGGTTCCTGCACCCAAAATTATGGGCTTGATCCCAAAGTTCCGAGCCTCTTGCAGAACACGGGACAACTGTTGGGGATCCCTGGGGAATACCATAAGCTCTGCGGGGCCACCGATACGGAAGGATGTATGTTTAGACAGAAGCTCCTCCCTGCGAATCATAAATTCGGGGAGAAATTCCAGAATTTTCTCTGTAAAATCATAAATGGGTTCCATGATATACCTCCTGAAATGTCACGAGATCGTACATCGCCTATTTTTCCATTTTATCAGATACAGTATATCACACTTAAGTCAATTACGCAATGCGGATCACAGAATATTTACAGATTCTTTGCGACAAATACATAAAAACCTCCCCGCAACTTGCAGGGAGGTTCCATATACGACTCAGAAGGTCTGGCCGTTATTCTCGATGAAATGACGATTAATACGCTCTGTGAATTCCTTGGCGGAATTGTAGCCCATCTTCTTCTGACGGTTATTCATGGCGGCGATCTCCAGAATAATGGACAGATTACGGCCGGGCTTAACGGGGCAGACCACGGAAGGGATCTTGACCCCTAAGAGATCCACATACTGATCCTCCAATCCCAAACGGTCGAAATCCTGTTCATCGCTCCAAGGAACAATATTGATGACCAGATCAATGGTGGTCTCCTTCTTAATAGAGGCCATACCGTAGAGCTTAGCGACATTGATCACTCCAATGCCACGGATCTCGATGTAGTTCTGGATCAGTTCGGGAGCATCCCCCATCAGGGTGTTGTTGGCGATCTTGCGGATCCGAACCGCATCGTCGGCAATGAGACGGTGTCCACGTTTCATGAGTTCTGCGGCAGTCTCACTCTTACCGATACCACTCTCACCCATAAGGAGCAGTCCCTCACCGTAGACCTCGACCAGAACACCGTGACGGGTCATCTGAGGTGCCAGAGCGTTTTTAAGGTATGTGATCAGAGAGGAGACCATGTAGGACGTAGCCTCCATACAGCGCAGGACGGTAATATCGTATTTCTTTGCCATTTCCAGACACTCGGGGGTGGGCTCCATACTACGGGCAAAGATAATGGCCGGGATCTTAGCCTCAAAAATCTTACCGAAAACCTCCAAGAGTCTCTCGTGGGTCTGCTTCTGGATGAAGGTATACTCCACATTGCCGATAACCTGTAAACGCTGAGACTCAAAATGGTCAAAGAATCCTGCCAGGGGCAAACCGGGACGGGTAACCTCTTCTACACTAATGGTAACCTTGTCGTAGTCTGTGGAAGCATATGCGATCTGTAGACGGAAGTCCGTAACAACGTTCTTCAACAATACTCCGTTGGAATTCATAGCCATATTTTCATGCTCCTCTCTTCAATCTCCTGCCTATTATATACCATAAACAGGAATTTCGCAAGTATTACAAAAAAATTTCTAAATTTGATAATTTTCTTCTTGCTTTTTTTGCCGTTATCTGCTATGATATAGACCGATGTCCTATGAACATGAATTTTTCCATGATTGGAGGTGCAGCAATTGCCAAAATGTGATGTTTGCGGCAAGGGTGTTACCTTTGGTATCAAGGTTTCTCACTCCCACAGACGCTCCAACCGTACTTGGAAGCCCAATGTGAAGCGTGTTAAGGCTATGGTTGACGGCTCTCCCCGCCATGTGTACGTATGTACAAGATGCCTCCGTTCCAACAAGGTTGAACGCGCCATCTAAGACTCAGATCTTGAACAAATCAGACAAGCTTCGGCTTGTCTTTTTTGTTTTTTATGGGACAGGTGGAAACAAGTTCGTCATAACCACGCCCCTCTTGGGTGCATAATGCAAAAGCTCCCTTGCATCACTCCCCGGAGGCCGCGCATATAATGAAGGCAGTACAAGGAACAGGGGTGAGCAGAATGAAACCGAGGAAGTTATTTTAGGAGATCGCAACTTGATTGGCAAACGTGTTACGGAAACACGGTTGTCCATGGGCATGAAGCAAATCGAACTGCTCGCCAAATTACAACTGCAGGGATTCGATATCCGTTCCCCGGCTGTGATATAAACCGCGAGGGATTGCAAAAGATGGAGTAAATGAATAACACAAAAAAGCAGAGACGATTTTTCGCCTCTGCTTTTTGCATTTCCTATTGATTTTCATGAAAAATCATGAAATACCGCAGGTTATAGGATGTGGTGCTCCCTTTTGGGATTTATCTTGCCCAAGCGGCGTCCTCAACCTCGCTGGTTTTCTCTCGGTGCATGAGATCTGTAATGGCGGCACGGGGATCCTTGTTTTCGTATAGAACCTCGTAGGCCGCACGGGTAATGGGCATATCCACCCCATTGGCCTGTGCAAGTTCATAGGCAGATTTTGCGGCGTAGTATCCCTCTACCACAGCGCCTACCTGCTCCATAGCCTCCTTGGGAGTATTGCCCTCTCCAATGAGGATACCTGCACGGCGGTTACGGGAGTGCATAGAGGTACAGGTAACGATCAGATCCCCTACCCCGGCAAGACCGGCAAAGGTCTCACGCTTAGCGCCCATAGCCAGACCCAACCGGGCAAGCTCCGCAAGACCACGGGTCATAAGCAGAGCCTTGGTGTTGTCTCCGTAGCCCATGCCGTCACTGATACCTGCGCACAGAGCAATGACATTCTTGTGGGCGGCGCCTAACTCAACACCGATGGTATCGGGACAGGTGTACACACGGAGCGTATCATTCATAAAGATCTGCTGAACTTTCTCCGCAACAGACTTATCCTCACAGGCCGCAACAACGCCCGTAGGGATCCGACGGGAGACCTCCTCTGCATGAGAGGGACCGGACAGAGCCACTACGGATTTGCCGGTTTCCTGATGGATGACCTGAGACATCCGATAACCGGTTCCCTGCTCGATTCCCTTGGTTACACAAACCAGGATGGCATCCTCCCGAAGGAAGGGTGC
>JAZREB010000038.1:0-3532 GCA_045660585.1 Faecousia sp.
CTTCCGTACCTCCTCGGAAAACTCCTATTTGGCAGTTTATGAGAGCTTGCAGCAGGGAATGGACGGCGTAGAGATCGATCTGATGATCACGAGTGATAAGGTTGTTGTTCTGAGCCATGATGAATCCCTTAAGCGTACCACCGGCGATGATGTAAAGATTGCCGATGTTACATGGAATTCTATCAAGGATTATCCCTTGGAAGTTGGAAACGGCACCGGCGACACGCAGGACTACACCCTGACTGCCGATGAAGCTGCATTTTTGAAGAGCACTCTTTCCAATTATGTGGATCATTACGGGGAAGCGCCGACTTCCGGCGGTAAGCATTATACAGCTCGTCTGGATGATATTCTGGAAATGGTTAAGAAAAAGGCACCCAATTCCATCCTGACCTTTGATAAGGTGAACAGCAATCAGGATATTTTTGTCTATTCTTTTAAGGCCGCCTATGATGCAGGTATGCTGAAAAATGTTTTCTTCAAGTTGAGCCAAAACGCGACAACTCTGAAAACATGGGCAAGTGCTGCGGCAACGGCCTGTGGCATTAGTCAGGCAGAGGTTCTTTCCTCTATGCAGATGCTGTGGGTTATCGGTATTCCTACGGCTTCCTCGATGGATTCCATTAAGACCTATAGGAATAACGGCATCAACGTCGTGGCAGTAGAGGGCTCTTGGACTTCTCCTCTGACCGAGGCGCAGGAGGATGTGATCATTAACACGTTTATGCCCTATTGCCGGGAGAACAATATTGACTTCTGGCCTACTGTCATCGGTCCCAGGTGGGCAGGACAGCTAGACGATGATGAAACCACCTGGCTGTACTATTTGGAATATTTGGGTGTTGATGGTCTCATGACCGATCGCCCGGAGGAATTTGGAGCATTTATGCACTATTATAACGGTGCAAGCCGAGCTTCCTCTGAGCTGATCCAGGCAGAACATTTTCAGAGCTATAATCTTCACAGCGGAAAGTTCTACATGAATGAGGCAGCTGATGTCAACAACAACAAGCTGGTCAACGAAATGTACAACGGTGACTACTTGGAATACCGCAACATTACCTTTACCGGTTCTGAAAATACTCTATATGTTACTGCTAAGGGCATCAATGGTGGCGGCTCTTTAAAATTCTATGTAGACAATATGAACGAGGAAAGCTGCTTTGCAACTATCTCCTTCGGTACCGGAGAATACTGCGTGACACGCACTGCTACCATGGACAGAACAGTATCCAAAGGAACTCATAAGATTTATGTGCAAGTCCTGGGAAACAATGGGATGGCACTGCTCTCCCTCGATTCCTACACCTTCCAAAAGCAGTCTGACGATCATTATCTTTTCTTCGACTTTAACAACACCCCAGAAGATCAGAACCGATACAAGAAGGCAATCTACGGTAGCAACTATAATTTCGACATTAGGGACTACTGGGCAACTTATGCCAGCGACAATAGTAGCGATAGTGTGAATAAGACAAACTTTACCGTCGAAAACGGAGTAGCCAAGGTCAAGGTTGGTGATGACTTTGAGGGAGAAAAAACCTATTGCGGTCCGAAGTTTATGACCACCAAGACCTACGGCGTATTTCCGTACGGAAGTCAGGGTGCCAATGCACCTTTGCGCTATGTGCCTTCTGACAACGACTATTTGGTTGTACGATTCAAACTGGATAATGTGATTGCGGGAAGCGACTATACCCCCATGCTGTTTATGGAGTACCACTGGAATAACGCAAGCGGAGCAGATAATATCAAGTATGAGGATCTGAAGGCGGATTACAACCTGGTTACGGGGCAGTGGCAGACTGTTGCGGTTCCGGTTTCCGCCACCTTCAAGAATGCCAAGGAAATCACATCTCTCGGCTTGCGATTTACCGGCATCCTCAGCTCCGGTGCTGCGGGTACAGGTACGGTCACCATTGACTACATTTATGTAGGTCCCTTGCAGCAAGCAGATCATATGCTCATCGACTTTGAAGAGAATCTCGGTACCTATGAGGACGCGGTTTACGGCGGCGTGAATTATGATCTCTCGAGTAAATGGACATACAGCGGTACAAATCGTAACTCTGCACCTACGGTTGCGGATGGCGAGATCAGTACTACCACAACGGGGTCATCTACAGCCAGTTATTATCATATCAAGATGACGACCGCAAATTTGACCTATGTTCCCGGAGATGACGACTATTGCGAGATTCGATTCAAGGTAAGTAACGCCACCGGTGATGGCTCAGGGAACGATCCTGAGGTGCTCTTGTAGTTTAGTCCCGAGCTTTATGACACTAAGGGTACCGGAGGGAATAACAGTAATAAAACCACAATTCCCATTGCGACTCTTGCGGACGGGGAGTATCATACGATCAGATTCCCCCTTGACCAGACATACTATCGTGATGCCGGCATCATTCGCTCCATAGCCCTGATGTTCAATAAGTTCTCTAAATCGGAAATCATGACATTCACAGTGGATTATGTTTATGTCGGACCCTTGAGCAATGCTCCCTCTGATCCCAATAACTCTCTGTTCTTCGACTTTACCAACACTGCGGCAGACCGGGAGCGTTACAGCTCCTATACCTACGGTGGTTATAATTTCGATATGCCGGGAGAGGGCTACTGGGCTACCAATGCAACTGCTCAGAACGAATCCACAAACGAAAAGAACTATGTCATTGACAATGAAGCAGGAACTGCCACTGTTGCTGTTGGTGACACATCTGAGGGAGAAAACCTCTGCGGGCCCAAGTTCCAGACAACAAACACTTATGGTAAGTACCCTTGGAATAATGCAGATAGACATGCATATGCACCGCTACACTATAAGCCTACAGGCAAAGAGTATATTCAGGTTCGATTTAAGATCGAGGACTGTGAAACGGTGGGAGAATTGAAATTCCAGCTGGACTATCACTTTAACCCTATCAGCGGTTCCAACTACATGAAGTATGCGGGGCTGAATAAAGCATTTACCTATACAGAAGGAGAGTGGGTCACGGTGACGCATTCCCTGTCGGGGATCAGTACTTTCCAAAATGCAGACGAGATTTTATCTGTTGGTCTGAGATTTGTAGGTATTAGGAGCAAGGACCCCGACAATCTGGGTCATGTAGTCATTGACTACATCTATGTGGGACCGGAAGAAGGCCTTCCCTCATTGGATCGGGATACCTACGGCTACGATTCCTCCTATATTGATGATAGCCTGCTGTCTAACGGTAGCTCCATGTTTGTGCAGGGCAAGGGCATTCCCAATATCGTCAAGAACAGCGACGGAAGCCCCATATATATCGATTATGCCGGTGCAGGGGAGTACACGGAAGCTTCCTTCACCTTTACGGGAACGGGCTTCGACCTCATCAGCCGTACAGGTGTCAATCAGGGACTGATCCGAGCTGTGATCTTTGATCGTAGCGGCAACATTGTCAAGAATGTTTCCGTCAACAATAAGGGCGAGACGGAACTGTATCAGATCCCTGTCCTTTCTGTGGAGAAACTGACTCACGGTACCTATACCGTAAAGATCTTTGTG
>JAZREB010000039.1:0-6979 GCA_045660585.1 Faecousia sp.
AGATAGGATCTGCCGCATCCTCTTCGGTAACGCCAAGCTTGCCTGCCTGGGAGAGCTGCTTATTGTTCCACCAGATGTCATATGTATTTGCAACCATCCAAGGGCCCTCGGAGAACATAACAACCTGACCTGTGGGGAAGGCAGCCTCCTTGTTACCTGCATCACCGTAAAGATCGCCGTTATAACGGTTTACGTGGTCGGTAACGTACTGGAGCATACCCTCATTCTTGTGGAAGGAAACGTTGCCGTCAGCATCAAGGAGAGAGCCGCCGTTAACGTAGAGTGCGGTAAGATTATCGCTCTCCTGAGAGTGGAAGAATGCGGGATAGAAGTTGTCAACGGTTACAACGTTTGCAGCATCAAGCTTGGAGTTGCCGGTCTTGAGCTGATACCAGGAGTGATCCTCGTCGAGGTTGATGTTTCTTACCCAAAGCTCGCCGCTGTCAGCAAGTGCTCTGAGTCCCTCAAGAAGGGTCTGATACTCCTCGTAGGACTGAGGAACGAAACGGGTGTTGTTGTCAAAGCCGAGGCCGTTCTTCTTGATAATGTCCTGTCTGATCTGTGTAAGGTATCCGTGTGCGTCAACGGGAATACCGTAGTGCTGACCGTCGTAAATGGTGGTCTTCTCAATATTGTCGTAAGCATTTGCGAAGTCAATATTTACGCCAGACTTTGTGATAAGCTCATCGAGAGAATAGAAATAGCCCTTGAGTGCATACTCAATATTCTTCTCATTGTGCATGAAGCAAAGATCGGGGAAGTTGCCGAAATCGTTAGCATATGTACTGTCGAGAGCGTTGTAGTAATCGTAGTGACCTACGGAGGTTACCTTGATCTCGATCATGCCTGCGTATTCCTTGTTAAACTGCTTAACGAGCTTTAAGAGTGTCTCCTGGTCGGGTTGACCGATAACGCTCCACATGTTGAGCTGAACACCCTCAAGGTAGGTGGGGTCAAACTCGCCGTTCTCATCTCTGGGAAGGTCATCAACGATAGCGCTGATGTCGCCGATGCTTTCACCGTTGCCCTTGTCGGGGGAGTTGTTCTTATTACAACCAACGACGCTGATCATCATTGCAAGAATAAGAAGAATGCTGATAATTCTAGCCATACTCATTTTAGAGAATTTCATTTTGTATTTCCTTTCTTTAATACTCTCTTCCGTGATTGATCGGCTCGTCACCATCATCGGGACAGTGGGAGTCAACGATAACTTCACCGAAGATCATATCCAGTAAATTTTGTTTTTTCTGTGTAAACAGACCGGTGGCATTGCTGATACCGTAAACCAGCATGATAAGCAGAATCACCATCGCAAAGGACAGTCTGCCATCGGGTGTTATGGGCATGAACATTGCCTCGTATCCACCGTTAAAGGGTGGGAAGAGATAAAGAATGAATGCAATCGGAATAACTCCAACTGATTCAACCAGTGTTTTGATTGCTGTAATATGTGGCTTCGTCGCCTCGCCGTCGGTCGTAATCGCACCGAGACCGAAAAGCTTGTAGCCAACTCCACGCCCGTCCTTAAGCAGGTATCTCGCGCTCAGCATAACGGCAAGATATGAGATGAGAATAGACAGCACTAAGGCGATATTGGTATATCTTGCCTCGGCACAGTATGCCTCCTTATACCTTGCATAATGGGTGGAGCTATAAGGCTCGCTATCTATAATCAGCATCTCCGCATCCTCAAGCATGTTGGAATATGCGGTGTAATAGGCGTCATAATAGGTTTTTCCGGTCTGACCGATGCTGTCCTGGGAGTCGATAAAGAGGTAATGGAATAAATAATACGCCACTTGAGTGTTCAGAACCGGCATATCCGAGATTTCCCTGTTGAAGGAAAACATAAACGCCCCGTCAGCACCAAAGGCTTCCTTGTAAATCTCAAAAATGTCTCTGTTCACACCCACAGCCATATCGGGATTTTCCGCAAGGTAGTAGGTATAGAAATATGCGACGTTGTCATTTTCGAGAGTATGAGAGCCGTTGATCATTACGTCGTGGCTCTCATCGAAGCTGAAGGTAGGCTGCTGATTATTACCAAAAACCTCATAAGACAGGCAAATTGCCCGATAGAGATTTTTAAGCACCACAACGTCGGTGCTAACCCTTATGCCGTCAACGTACTCAACGACGTGAGTATCGGCGGTGAGGCTCTCATAGTAGGCAATCTCCTCATTGATAGTATTCTCAGCGTTGCTGTACGCAGCGGTATTCCGTGCGATAAGGAACGCTCCCCCGAAAATCCCCTCGGCCAAAATGGCTACCAAAATCAGATCTATGACACGGCATACGAAGCGTCGCTGTACCTTGGCCGGGGAGGATTTTCTAAGGATATTTATATCGGAGCTAAAAAATCTCACTTAATTAGTCTTCAAAGAAGTCGGTGTAGATGGGCTCTGCAGGAACCTTTGCCGCAACAGCTGCTGCATCGGTGGTTGCAGAGTAGTTGGAGAAGGTAACGTCACTTGCGAACTGGTAGAATCCAACGTAGCTTTCAACAGGCTGGCCGTTCTCACAGAGAATGGTAAGATCTGCGCTGAGCTGGTAAGAACCAACGTAGTTACCATTTACGTATACGTGGAAGTTTGCGCCGTCACGTGCAACGCCAAGCTTGAATGTAGTGCCGTAGGTGATGGTATCCTCGATAGCCCAAGCATAGTCGTGATGTCTTGCAAGAGAGTTGGTGATACCCTGCTCCCATGCCCAGTGGCCCTTGTATACCTCACAAACGCCAAACTCGTTCCAGTTTACGTTATCCTCGCCGTTTACGTGGTTGCCATTCTCGTCAGCGTAGTCGTAAAGGCCGATAGATGCGTTAAGGAAGAAGGTTACCATGGTCTCGTCGCCATTCTCATCCTCGATCTGTGCGAAGATACCGATCTTGGGCCATCTGTCGTCCCAGTTTACAGAGTTAAGGGTGATGTCGGTCTCAACATACCACTGAGTAGACTTGATGCCATCAATGAAGTAGAAGTTGGTGATACCCGAACTTGTCTGGAAGGAGCCTGTGCCAAGCTCATTGTTCCACTCCTTAGAGAAATCATCCTCGGAGGGGATAGTTGTAAGATCTCTGTCAATAAATACGCCCTCAACTACAACCTCGAAGGAGCAGGACTTTGTGCTATCTGCGCTGGAGGTGATTGTAATTGTTGCAGTACCGGGAGCTACTGCCTCAGCTCTCTTTGCGTTGATTGCAACAACGTCGGGATTGCTGGACACGTATGTGCATGCTCTCTGAGAAGCGTTAAGAGTAGATGTACCCTTAAGCTCATAGAAGTTTGTGATAAGGATGGACTCGCCAACCTTTACGGTTGTGGAGGATTCAACTGCGGTAAGGCTTTCGATCACGCTGGTGGGATTCTGAGTGCCGCCGTTGTTGCCGCTGTTGTCGCCGATGCCTGCGTCGCCGCCATTACCGCCGTCATTGCCTTTGTTACAGCCTGCCGCTACAACACACATAGCAAGCACGAGAAGGCAGATTGTGAGTACCTTGAGAAGCTTTTTCATCTTTCGTTTTCTAGTAACCATTTGTACCTTGGTCACTAATTCTCCTTTTGTTTTTATTTTCACCGTGAGTACAACACAGTTCGTTAGCAAAATATAGGGGATGTAATTTAACGTAAGAATATTTCATCCCTTCTATATATTACATGTATATTTTAGCACAGTCCGTCCCAATAAAAAACCTACTTGGTGATTCAATTAGGGGTAAAATATTCTCATTTTCGGCTCTTTTTTTACATTTCTTACAATAGTTTTTGATTTTCTTGTATATTTTCAACAACTTATTCATTTAATCACCTTTACAAACGGAAAAAGTCGTGGTATAATATAAATGAAATTTGAGGAACGGAGGCGGACTATGTTTATCAGCGCATGGGGCGAGGAAATATTTGCCCACGATACTATCGACAACGACTATCTCGGCGTTATCATGGCAGGTATCACACACCCGAATCCTACCTATCGAATAATGCACAACATATCTAAGCAGTTTACCTACGACTATTATGTATTTGAATATGTAGTAAAGGGTGTTGGTCATATCGAAACCCCCGAGGCGAAATACACCGTCAAGGCCGGTGATTTCTATTTTCTCAACAAAAAGAGATACCACATCTATTACGCAGACGCAGATGATCCTTATGAGAAAATTTTCGTAGTGCTTAAGGGTAGCTTCGTTGATTTTTTAGTATCAAGCTATCACCTGAACGACAGCGTGTATATTAAAAACTGTAACCTTAACGGCCAAATGAACCAGATTATCAACCTTCTCAGAGCAGAGGACAATATAAACTACAACCGACTGGCGATGTCGGTGCTGGAAATTTTCCAAAGAGTGTTCCCTGCCCCATATTACGGCAAGTCCAACACAAACCACCTGCCCGAGATTATCAAAAACTACATTGACTCGCATATTACAGAGAAGATAACTCTCGATGACATCAGCAAAAATCTCTACGTCAGCAAATCTCATATAGAACGAGCCTTCAAGCAGGAGTACGGCCAGACACCGATCGCCTACTGCATGAATCAAAAGATTTCTCACGTCGCATCCATGCTTGTTACAACGAATTATCCTATATCCAGGATATCCCAACAGCTCGGCTTTTCCGACGTTAAATACATGACAAAATGCTTCAAAAAGGCCAAGGGAAAGACACCCAGCGAGTACAGAAAAGATAAGCTTGCTAAGTCACTTAAAATCAAATAAAATCGTTTTTTATCGTTATTTTGTAAACATTAGTTGTCAAATAAAGTCAATTTTCATTTATTAGCAGATCAAATTAACTTTTTCATTTTAATAAAAAGAAAGGTGGTTTTCATAATGAAAACAAAAATTCTAGCAATCATTATTATGCTTTGTCTGGTGCTTGGCATCACCGCCTGCAACCTGATACCAAAGCCCGATGGCGGAGATCAGAATCCTCCAAGCGCAGATAATACCCCTGATGATGAAGTACCCGAGGATGATCCCACAGGCGAGGAAACTCCCGGTGAGGATGAAAATCCTAACGAGGAAGACCAGACTGTAAAGGTAACAAGCCTTACCCTTGAGGGTGCAAAGGTTGACTTTGCCTTTGGCGAAGAATTCGCCCGTGGCGGACTTAAGGTAACAGCAAACATGTCCGACGGTAGCACAAAGGAGCTCAAATCATCCGACTATACCCTTACTGTTAAAGATTATAATAGTATGAGGGTAGGAAATTATCAGGTAAATGTTAAGATGAGGAAGACAAACGTTAGCGCTACATATGACATCACCGTTTCTCCTGCAAATAAGCTGAAGGTGCTTATGATCGGCAACTCCTTCGCAGACGATACCATCAACTACGCTTACGAGATTGCCAAGAATTCCGGCATTCCTGCAGAAAATATCGTTATTGCAGACATTTACATTGGCGGATGCTCTATTGACACACATTGGAGCAAGGCGCAGAACAACTCCCCCGACTACGTATTTAATTTAGATAAGGACGGCAACTTTACCGCATACAAGAACTGGACCATGGAAGATGCGATCATGTACACCAACTGGGACTTCATCACTTTCCAGCAGAACAGCGGTAACAGCGGTAAGTCCTCATCCTATGCAAACCTTCAGAAGCTTATGGACTACGTTTACGACGTAGCCACCGATACAATCAATAATCCCAACGCCAACCCCGACGTAAAGTTCGCATGGCATCAGACCTGGGCATATTCTAAAAATGCAACATCAAGCGCATTCAATGGCTACGGTAAGGATCAGATGACCATGTATAACGCTATTCTTGACTGCATGCAGGAGCACGTTCTCACAAAGAACTTCGTTGCCGTAATTCCCAACGGCACTGCTATTCAGAATGCCAGAACATCCTTTATCGGCGACAACTTCTCCCGTGACCAGTACGAGCATCTCACACATGATGGCGGCCGTTATATTGCCTCCTTGGGTCTTGTAGGCACTCTCACAGGAAGAGACATGTCCAAGATCACATGGAAGCCCGCCGACTCCGGCTTCAATTACACAATGAGCAAGAGCGTGATTGACGTTTGCAAGGAAAGCTACGCTAATGCGGCGGCAAACTTCCTTGAAATCACCCCCTCAAAGTATCTTAGCGACAACAGCGGAAATGAAACCATGGACGCAATCTTCGAGGCATTTGAGGGCCAGGGCACTCAGGCAGATCCCTTCCTCATCCAGTCTGCAGAGGACATGTGGGCACTCTCCGATATTACGAGAGGCATTAACTTTGGTGATTCCAGCATCTACTTCAAGCTGACAGCCGACATCGACCTCAGCGCCAAGAATTGGAATCCCATCTGCGCATCTGCAAACACCGGCTGGGTAACGTCGGCCAACAGCTTCAACGCCAACTTCGACGGCAACGGCAAAACCATTACTTTTGTAGGAAATTACACCGGCGACACCTGGGCAAAGGGTCTGTTCAGCGGCATTGGCGGATACGTTCATGATCTTACACTCCGTGGCAGTATCACCATGGATAAGGGACGTGTAGGCTCGCTTGCAAGCATGGCTCTGACCGGTGCGAAAATCGAGAACGTCACCTCCTACGTTGACATCACAGCCGGCAATAATCAGGCAGGCGGTATCATCGGCTATATTGCAAATGATAACGTAACCCTTAAGAACTGCGTAAACTACGGAACTATCGCCGCAAGACAGCTTGTGGGCGGTATTGTAGGCGGTTCTTGGAAGAACACAACCTACATTGACTGTGTAAACCACGGCACAATTACAGCTACATCTGCCGAGGTTGGCGGTATCGTTGGCGAAAAGTACAAATCCGCTACCATAACCAACTGCTCCAATGACGGTGTTATTACAGCCAACGGCACGACCGCAACATCCGACGCAGGTAGTGCAGATAGTTACGTAGGCTACCTGGTTGGACACCAATACTGAGATAAATAAAAAAGTCAGTCTCATTCAGGCATGACCGAACAATAAATATCCCCCCGTAAA
>JAZREB010000040.1:0-4781 GCA_045660585.1 Faecousia sp.
GCTGGCTCTGGTTATGATCCTGGGTCTGGTAGCATGTGGCAAGTCCGATGCTCCCGTTGCTGACGCTCCTGCTGATGCCCCCGCTGATGCTCCTGCTGATGCTCCCGCTGTTGAAGACGTGCCCGAAGACGCAACCATCACCATGGCAATGATCACCACTTACGAGCACACCTCTGACACCTGGATCTTCCAGAAGATCAAGGAATACACCGGTGTTACCGTCGTTCCCATGACTTTCTCTAACGAAGTCTATGCCGAAAAGCAGGCTACCTTCCTGGCTGGCGATCTGCCCGACATCATGTGGTCTGAACCCATGACTCTGGCTGAGATCAACAACTACGGCGACCAGGGCGCATTCCTTAACCTGAATGACCACCTGGATGCTATTCCCAGCTTCAAGGCTATTTATGTTGATGACGCAACCAACAGCGCAAGATACTCCAACTTCGTCAGCGGCAACGGTGCAACCTACACCATGCCCATCTACAAGCTGAACCGTGATGTCAACCACGGCATGATGTACCGTGCTGACATCCTGGAAGAACTGGGTCTGGAAGTTTGGACCAGCACTGAAGAATTCTACGAAGTTCTGAAGGCTATCAAGGCTGCTTACCCCAACTCCTATCCTCTGACCGGTAAGGAATGGCTGTCCACCTCCTGGCGTCTGCTGGCAGGTACCGGCGTGAACACCACTGACAATGCTTACAACTACGAGACCGGCGAGTGGTACCTGGGTTCTACCGACGAGCGCGTTTATGAGTACGGCATGTTCCTGAAGAAGCTGTGGGACGAAAAGCTGATTGACCCCGACTTCTTTACCAACGATGTTGAGACCATGCAGGCTAAGCTGATCAATGGCGAGTCCATGATCTTCAATGACTGGATCGGCCGTATGGCTATTCTGAATCCTCAGGGTGTTGCTAACGATGCAGACTTCGATCTGGTCTACGGTCCCAACATTGGCGACGGCAAGATCCTGGCTCAGGTTCCCTTTACTTCCTCCGGCTGGCTGATCGCTAACAACGAGAATGCAGCTGCTTCCCTGAAGGTTATGGAGTTCCTGTACAGCGATGAGGGTCGTGCAATTATGACCATCGGCGTGGAAGGCGAGAACTTCGAGTGGGATGAGAACGGCAATCCTGTTTATCCCGAAATGGAAGGCATGGATGTTACCTCCGTTACTCTGGAAGAGAAGTACGGTATCTGGCAGAACAACATGTCCGTCTATCCTGACCGTAGAAGTGTCTACTACAACTTCACCGATCACGAGCAGGCAGCTCAGGATCTGATGAATGCTAACAATAGCTACATTCAGCCCATCCCCGACGCTCTCGTTCCTGCAGAAGATGCTACTACCTATGCAGAGCTGTTTGCAGCCCATCAGGCAGCCTTTATGGAATTCTTTGTGAATTTCGTCACCAATTCCAGCTACGGTGAAGCCGAGTGGAACGAGTGGGTTGAGACTGCAAATGCCAACTACGGAGAAATGATCGATATCCTGAACGGTAAATAATTTATCGTTTAGATTGTCTATGTTCCTAAGGGGGGCAACACCTTGTGTTGCCCCCTATTTCATAAGGAGAGGATGATTCTGTGAAACTATTAAAAAAACGTGCCCATGTTCCAACGGTATCCGATCTAAACCGAAAGAACAAGTGGTCACGATTTTGGAGACAAGGCCAGTTGTGGCTTATGCTGCTTCCTGGCTTGCTCTTTTATTTGATATATCGCTATGCTCCAATGTTTGGTTTGTTTGTTGCTTTTAAGGATTATTCTCCCTTCTTAGGTGTGTGGGAAAGTCCCTGGGTGGGATTCAAACATTTTGAACGTCTGTTTACAAATCCTGATTTCTGGAAACTGTTTAAGAACACAATTACTTTGGGTGGCTTGTCTCTGGTCGTTTTCTTTCCCAGTTGCATTATTTTTTCTCTTGTACTAAACGAAGTGCTGAGTAAAAGAGCAAAGAAGATCTATCAGACGATCTCTTATATGCCCACCTTCCTTTCTATTGTTATTATTTGTAGTATTTTTACAAATATGTTTAATGTCGCCGGATTTGTAAACGACATTGTCGAATTCTTTGGCGGCGAACGTATCAATTTTATGCTCAAATCTGAGTACTATTATTTAATCTACATGCTTTCTGACCTTTGGGCTGGTATAGGTTCCGGCTCGATTGTGTATCTGGCGGCGCTTTCCGGCGTTGACCAGAATCTGTACGAGGCAGCTGAATTGGATGGCTGTTCCCGTATTAAGAAAATATGGCACATTACTATACCTTCCATTATGCCGACTATTGTTACTATGTTCCTATTGAGAATTGGTAATATCATCCGTATTGCCCCCGATAAAACACTGTTGCTTGCTACAGATGCGGTCCGTAGTGTCTCGGAGATTTTTGGCACTTACGTTTATCGCGTTGGTATCACTCAGAGAAGTTACTCTTACGCAGCAGCAGTTGGTATTTTTGAATCCGTAGTGGCAGCAATCATACTGGTATGCGCGAATAAGGCATCTAAGCGCACGACCGGTGAGGGTTTGTGGTGAGGATGAAATTATGTTAAATAAGAAAAATAGATTTACAACCTTTGATGCTATTGTGCATGTTGTAAATATTCTAATTGCGGTAGCAATTTTATATCCGATGGTCAATCTGCTGGCTACCTCTCTTAGCGGATATTCTGAGATTATGGCTGGCGAAGTGACGTTTTATCCCAAGGGCTTTTCCCTGGAAAACTACCTGTACTTCTTAGGTGATACAAAAGTGCTGCGCGCCTACGGCAACAGTATTCTCTATACTTCTGTGGGTGTTGCCTGCAACTTGGTAATGACGTTGATAACGGCATATCCTCTGTCCAGAAATAAGTTGAAGGGCAGAAGCCTGATTATGAAGCTCATTATTTTCACATTGTATTTTTCCGGCGGTACGATCCCTATGTACCTGGTTGTTAAGGGAACGGGCCTTCTGGATTCTATGTGGTCTTTGATCGTTCCCAATGCCATCTGGACAATGGAGCTGATCATTATGATTAGTTTCTTTAAGTCGATTCCTCCCAGCTTGTATGAAGCTGCAGAACTGGATGGTGCAAATGAATTCCAGACATTTCTCCATGTTGCTTTACCGCTGTCCAAGGCATCTATTGCATCGATTGCGCTGTTCTTCTTTATCGGACACTGGAATTCTTACTACAATCCCATGCTCTATTTGAATGATCCTGCAAAATACCCGATGCAGTTGGTTCTGCGTAACATGCTTTTGGAAAACACAGAGTCTGTTACCACCAGTATGCTCGCCGGTGTTGCTCCTGCAGGCATTAAGAGCGCAATCGTTGTGTTAACGATGATCCCTGTTATGATTATTTATCCGTTTGTGCAGAAGTTCTTTGTTAAGGGTGTTACTGTTGGCGCAGTAAAGGGATAATGAAATGATTAAACTGGCGATTTTGGGTACTGTTAGCAGCCATGCAGAGGCTTTTTGCAGGTATGCTTTGCAGCATGAGGAAGTGGAGCTTGTTGGTATCTTCGGCGAGGATCCCTTGCGTACAGCATATTTATGTGAAGCGTACGGAGTCGGTTTTAAGACTCCGCAGGAGCTTCTGGAACTGTGTGATGTAGCGGCAATATTATTCCGCAGGGGTGACAAGCATTTGCAGTATGCCGAGCCCTTCATACGCAGAAGGATTCCTGTTTTCATTGATAAACCGTTCACGAAAACGGTAGAGGATGCGCAAACACTGCTTGCACTTATTCAGGAGTACGATTGTCCATTTATTGGTGGTAGTTGTGTAAAGCTTGCTCCTGAAATACTGAAGCTGCGGGAAGAAATCAATGCCGAGAAATCTGTGATTTCGGGGTACTGTTCATTCCCCATCCAGTTCAAAAGTACCAGCGAGGGTTTCCATTTTTACTCTCATCATATGATTGAAACAATGCTGCACCTGTTTGGTGTGGGTGTTAAGAGCATTGTGACCAAACGAACCAATGATCTGCTAACAGCGATTGCAGTATATCCTAACCGCCATGTGGTTATGAACTTTGCGGTTCAGGACGGGCAGTATGTAGCTGGCTATTTTGGCGAAACCAGCAGCAATTGTTTCCCGTTCCATATTGAATCAGCGAGCAAAGCGCAATTTGATGAGCTCGTTGACTTCGCTAAAAACAAACAAAGTAAATATTCGCCTGCATTCTTCTTAGATGCGGTAAAAATTAGCGTTGCTATTGAACAGTCTATGACACAGAATGCAGAGGTTTTTCTACAGTAAGGAGGCTTGCCTATGGAGACAGACTCCACACTTAAGTCAAGAATTCTATCTGCGATCGATGATCGTGCTGAGGACATTATTCACTTTGCCGAAGATGTCTTACGAGAACCTGAGGTAGGATATAAGGAATGCAAGACTGCTGAAAAGGTAAAACATGTTTTTTCAAAGTTGGGTCTTCCTTATACGGATCACTTGGGAATTACCGGAATTAGAGCCGAAGGTCCCCATAATAGTGGCCCACATATTTGTATAATTGGTGAGTTGGATGCCGTTATTTGCCGAGAGCATCCCTTTGCGGATCCGGCTACCGGTGCTGCTCATGCCTGCGGTCATCATGCACAATTAGCGGCGCTTGTTGGCGCTGCAATGGGTCTTGTACAAAGCGGTGCATTAGAGGAATTACCCGGTCGGGTTTCTTTCTGTGCATTACCTGCCGAAGAGTATATTGACTTAACTTACAGAAGAAAACTGTGTGATCAAGGACTTATCCAACATCTCAGCGGGAAACAGGAATGGATT
>JAZREB010000041.1:0-2320 GCA_045660585.1 Faecousia sp.
AGCTTCTCGGCGGGGCTGAGATTCTCGTCCAATTCAATGCCTGCGCGGGGAGCCAGCTTGATGACGCCGTCCTGAGAGAAGTACTTGACACCGCAACCGATGTCACCGCTCCACTCGTCGATCATGGCATTCTCAGCCGCATCTACGGGGACGAAGGCAAGCTCGTTGAGCCAGCCGGTCACACAGCCGTTGGCATCTACGAAACCGCCTGCTTCACTGGTGCCCATGGCGATACCCAGCACAGCGGGTTCTTCCAGACTCATAGCACCTGCCAGAGCGGTAACGTCGCCGTCGTTAATGACACAGTAGGGAATATCTCCGAAGGTATCGGTAATGGCACGGATGTAAATATCTCTGACCTTGCTTTCCTGCAATTCCTTGGGAACCTGCAGGAAGAGGGAAGCGCTCATGGTGCGGTTGCGGATGTAGACACCTGCGGAGGAAACGCCCACGGCATCTACTCTGGGCATATGGGAGGCGGCAGATTTCAGTGCGGAAACAATGCCGTCATAGTTATATTGGGGGTCGGATTGGAGCTTGGGGAACCAGACGACCTCTTCGGAATAGACGGTCTCGCCGTCTATCACAGCAGAAACCTTACGATCGGAGCCACCTGCGTCAAAGCCGATACGGCAACCCTCTAAGTGACCACCCATCTTCTGGGGAGAGTCCTTAGCCTCGGGAACCTTGTCTACAAAAAGGACTTCAAAGGGATTCTCGTAAACCCCTGCCATAAACTCGCTGTCAAAGCCCTGTTCACCGTCTTTGGAAAAAGCGGCACGGAGATATTCATATATATCCCGATCTCCCGCAACGTAAATACGGAAGCCGCCCTTAAACCACAGCAGAGTCTTAACCAAACGATTAATATAATAACGATCGGCCTGTGCCATCTCAGGAGTACCGTGGATGTAGGTTTGGTAGCTTGCCATCTCTCCACCGGCACGCTCCACTGCGATAGAAACGGGCTTCTTAGCAGTCTCTAAGAATACGCGATTAAATCGAGCAATGGGAATAAATTCCGGATCCAGAGCCGGAATGTTTTTCAGTTCTACGGAAATACCGTATCTTGTCATACAGAACACTCCTTTCGGTATGTTGGGGTCACTTTTTATTGTATCATAAATATTCTATTTTGTCACCTATAAAAGCAAGAAATTACAAACTAAATATCAAAATACTGACTACAGCAAGTGTCATAGCAAGGATTTTATTCACAGTGGGCTTCTCCTTGAATATGACAAAGGAATATGTTGCCGCTAAAACCAGCACACCTCCGTTATCCACAGTAAAGAGGGTTGCCGCATCTGCAAGGTTCATAACCCGTGTCAGTACAAAAATCGCAAGAGAGGAACTTGCCAAACTGAGGATCAGGGGCAAGACAGCCTTTCTCCCAATGGCAAAGGCTCTAAAGGTACCACTGCCTGCTTTGATTCCCAATTGTGCAAATGCGATCACACCCATGAGGGCATAGGAGATCACTACCATGGCATCCTTCTGGGCTTCGTAATGGACGGACTGCATTTTCAGAAGTGTAGCGTAAAAACCGTTGCACAGGAACAGGAGCAGACAGAACAGGTAGTAAATGGGCTTCGTACCTTTTAAGCGGATCTCTTTCACGTTCATCAGAACGAATGCCACGAGCATAAGACCGATGGCGATGATCTGAACCAAACCCAGGCTCTCCCCCGGCACAAAGATGGCAGAATAAACCACCGGCACCAAAATACCACCAAAGAGGAGCATCATATTCATAAAGGCATAAGAGCCCAGGGAGCCTGCCTTAATCAGGGATGTATTGAAGCCGAAGAGCATCAGGGCATTGAGCACACCAAAGAGGATCGTTAGGCCGGACACCCCTGCGGAGAATTTACCGGCAACCAGGGTAAACAGTGCAATGACAACACTCTGCAGAACACAGAACACAGGGGATGCCAGCTTTTGCTCCCCCGCGTAACGGGAAGTATACAATGTACAGAACAGGGTCTGGAAGCTATGCAGTAAGCACAGAACCCCCAACAGAATGACAACTTTCATAAAAACGCTCCTTAAGCTGAGGGGAGTCGACCCCCGATAGGTTTTCACAGGATCTTTTTAGCCATAGCATCGTCATCGTCCTCGGAAATACCGACGGGTATTCCCATCGGACTCTTCCTTGCTCTGACAGAAAATATCTCCTTGAAAACTGCGAAGCACCTCTCAGCTTAAGATTTTGATGAGATTTTTGACGGGTTCGACGCAGCCTTGCTGTCGCAAGGCAAGGAGAACTAAGTTAAAAAGATCGCAAAAGATTTGCTGAGAGGCTGTCGGGTTCGACTCC
>JAZREB010000042.1:0-2683 GCA_045660585.1 Faecousia sp.
GTTGCCATAAAGATGGCACCTAAGAGCAGACCGCCGGATAGCACCTGATACAGAGACCACTGCCAGCCTGCATTCCCTCCCTGAGGGAAGATAAAAGCAAGGATCGCAACGGTTCCCACATAAGCAAGGGGGATCCGCAGGGTAATGACCTTGGTAAACAGCAGATAGCCCAGACCCAGCAGAAGAGCCAGGGCGGAGATCTCACCGAAGGAGCCCCCGACCTTGCCGATAAACAGATCCAGCAGGCTCTCACCCGGAAGCTGTCCCACTGCAAGGGACTCCATGGGGGTAGCAGAGGTCACACCATCGACCACACCACTCATGGGGAGATTCTGACCGGGAGTGTTCCAGTTGCCGGACATGAGAGAAGGCCAGCTAAAGAGGAATGCACGAGCCGCCAGAGCAGGGTTGACGATATTCATACCGATACCGCCAAAGAGCTGTTTGACCACAACAATGGCGAAGAAGTCACCAATGATCAAAGTCCAATAGGGCAGATTCACCGGGCAAACAAAGGCTACCAGCATACCCGTAACCACAGCAGACCAGTCATAAATGGTAGAATCCTTATGCAGGAGCTTGCGGTAGCCCCACTCGAAGGCTACACAGGCCAGGACGGAAACTGCGGTAACAGACAGGGCGCGGGCACCGAAATACCACACTGCCGCAATAAGGGCAGGGAGCAGTGCAATGCACACATCCTTCATGATCACATCGGTAGTACAACCGCTGTGGGCATGGGGGGAAGAAGACAGGGTGAGCTTCAGATCTTTAAATTTCATTTCTTACCCTCCTTTGCCTTGGCGTCACGGAGCAGTTTCTTGCCAGTGCGGAAGCTCTGTACCAGAGGGATCCCTGCGGGACAGTCGTAGGCACAGGAGCCACATTCGATACAATCCATAATATTGCCCTTATCCAGTGCCTCGATATCCCCCTTGGTCTGGGCCTTGTGGAGGAACAGGGGCATCAGGTGCATGGGACAGGCATCTATACATTTTCCGCAACGGATACAGTGAGGTGTCCGTTCCTTGGGGCGGTCTGCCTTTGAATAGCAGGTCAGGGCGTTATTGCCCTTGATGGTGGAAGCCTCTAAGGTGTGCTGGGCAATGCCCATCATGGGGCCACCGACAAAGATCTTATAAGGTTCGGAGGCAAAGCCACCGGCGGCCTCTACCAAATCGGCAAAGGATGTGCCGATGGGAGCCAGGAGATTGCAGGGCTTGGCAACTGCCTTGCCTGTAACGGTAATGGCTCTGCGAACCAGAGGCATGCCATCAAATACCGCATCACAGATGGCGGCACAGGTTGCCACGTTGAAAACCGCACAGCCCACTGCCGCAGGCAGACCACCGGGAGGCACCTGACGACCGGTAACAGCCTGGATCAGTTGTTTTTCCGCGCCCTGGGGGTAGCGCACCTTAAGGGGAAGGAGATCTGCCTCTCCCTGCAGGTGTTCCCGAAGGGAAGCAATCGCCTGGGGCTTGTTGCTCTCTACACCGATGACGGTTTTCTTGGGTTCCAGAATTTTGTTGATGACGGAAATACCGCGGAGGATCCGCTCCGGATTCTCCCGCATGAGACGGTCATCGGATGTGATATAGGGCTCACATTCCGCACCGTTAATGAGGACGGTATCAACCTTGCCCAAGCCGGAGGACAGCTTGACACTTGTGGGGAAGCCTGCGCCACCCATGCCCGTAATACCTGCCTCCCGAATGATAGCAATGAGCTCTTCCGGGGTCAGTTCTTCCATAGAGTCCCGTTTTTGGATGGTGGGACAGGGGGTGTACCTTCCATCACTGGCAATGACGATGGATTCTACATAAGTTCCCGTAGGAGCCGGACGGGGGCCGATAAGAATGACCTGCCCGGAAACAGAAGCATGTACGGGAGCGCACAGCCCCTGACCGTCGCCGATCTTCTGACCAACGGTAACGCGATCCCCGATGGAGACCAGGGGCTTACAGGGAGCGCCGATATGTTGGGACATACAAATGGTCACTGTCTGGGGGTGGATAGGTGTAATGGGCATTTCACAGCTAAGTTCCTTATAGCCCCGAGGATGAACACCACCGAAAAAAGAGTGTGCCATACTTTGCATCACCTCAATTCATAATTATACACTCTAATGATAGCATAAATTACAGAAAAAATCTACGACAAAAATTCACTTTCTGCCCCAAAATCACCTGAAATTTTTCCCAACAAAAAGATAGACCCCACCTAAGGGCGCAAGGCCTCCCCTCTCCTATCCCAAAAGTCTCTGCTACAGATTTTTCTTGTCGCTTTTTACCCTGCCAATTCCCGTTTATCGGGCTGTTTACACTCTCAAGTTCGCACCGACACTTGGCTCCCCTTGTCAGGGGAGCTGTCACGGGGTCAGCGTGACTGAGGGGTAGTAGAGTGGTTTAGCGTTCGCAGAAGGTTGAGAGGATCATAGGAAGTTTTTGCCTTACCTACCTTACGAAATACGGCAAAAGATAAGGAAGCTTGTGGACTCAGGCTCGGTTTGGTCCCTGCCGGGGGCGTTCATTTCTTGACAAGAAAGTAATCAAAGAATCGACCAGAGGAGAGGCGCATACTTTTTCCTTTCGGGACTGCAATCCTCTCGGTACTTTCTACCTCGCAAAATAAATGGCCTCTCCTCTGGACTCCTCACCCGCCGCTACCGCTCTCCTCGTTT
>JAZREB010000043.1:0-4925 GCA_045660585.1 Faecousia sp.
GAGAGGATTGCAGTACCGAAAGGAAAAAGTATGCGCCTCTCCTCTGGTCGATTCTTTGATTACTTTCTTGGCGAAACAAGAAAGTAATGCCCCCGGCAGGGGAGCAAAGTATATCCGAGTTGCAAAATAATCGTATTCAACGCAACGCATGGCGTATGGAGCAAAAGCTAAAACAGTTCGATAAATCGGAATTTGAAGTGCTGATTTTGATTGTAAGATAGGCAGATCGGTGCTCTGTAATGGGGTGGTCTGTGATACAAAAATATACCCCGAAGAGTGGAATGTTCCATCCTTCGGGGTATCAT
Source organism: Faecousia sp. (assembly GCA_045660585.1). Taxonomy (GTDB): domain Bacteria; phylum Bacillota; class Clostridia; order Oscillospirales; family Oscillospiraceae; genus JAZOXB01. The sequence goes on from JAZREB010000043.1 coordinate 306, forward strand.
GCATATTTAGAGGATCTTTTCCAAGAGGGCGGCACAGCCACGATCGACATCGTTTTCCGTTGCACGGAAATCACGAGTATACCAGGGGTCTGCTACATCGCGACAATCTCCGGTGTGATCCATGAGGAGGGAGATCTTACCCTCCGGGTCGCCGCCGAACTGACGGAGCATGGAACGGAGATTGTTCTGATCCATACCTACGATATAGTCAAAACGGTTATAGTCGTCATTGGTAAGACGGCGGGCGGTCTTGCCATCGGTAGAAATGCCGCGCTCTGCAAGGAGCTTCCGTACAGGGGGATAGACGGGATTTCCCAGCTCGTCGGAGCAGGTGGCGGCGGATTCAATGTGGAATTCTCGGGACAGGCCCTTCTTTTCCACCAATTCTTTCATGACAAATTCTGCCATAGGGGAACGGCAGATATTACCTAAGCAAACGAATAAAATACGGGTCATAGTACCTCCAGAACGATTAGGGTCTCTTCTTCTATACGGAAACGGATGTTCTTCCCTGCAAAGCTCATGCCGTAGACCCTTTGGGGATCCTTTTGATAAGAAGGTCTGGGATCATGAGACAGGAGATCCAAAGCAGTTTGTCTCCTATTTTCCGGGAGTTTTGCAAGTTCCGTTTCCGGGAAATCTACCTTTAGCAAATAGTCGGAGGCGTTGGTGGTAAAACCGCCTAAGGCCTCGGGCTGACAATCTGCGTAGGGGATATAGGGTTTGATATCATAAATGGGGGTGCCGTCCATGAGGTCTGCACCGGCAACCACCAGTACGGCGCCGTCCTTGGTCTGTTCTACCCCTACAAGACGGACACAGGACAGACCGATGGGATTGGGGCGGAAGGGGGAACGGGTGGCAAAGACACCCAAACGGCTATTGCCTCCCAAACGAGGAGGACGAACGGTAGGTGACCAGGGCTTTCCTACGGATTCGGAAAATTCCCAAATGAGCCACAGGTGGGAAAAGCCTTCGATCCCACGGAGGGCATCGGGATTCCGATATTCCGGGGTAAAGACCACACGGGATATGAGAGAATCCACCAGACCACTCTGACGGGGAATGCCGAATTTGTCGGGGAAATCACTGCGTATATGGGCAATATGTTCCATAGTTTTACCTCAAAGTTGGGAGAAAATATTCCCCAGAGAATCATGAAATACCAAGTTAGCTACGCTGTCATAAGGAGTTTCGTCTCGATTGATAAGCACCAGACGGTTGCCACCGTAGTACCGCAAGAGCCCTGCGGCAGGGTATACAGTTAAGCTGGTACCGCCTACGATGAGAAGATCTGCACTTGCAATTGCTCTAATAGCATTGCCTACGGTTTTGTCGTCTAAGCCCTCTTCGTACAATACCACATCGGGTTTTACGATCCCACCGCAATTGCACAGGGGGATGTCCTTGGCATTCTTAACAAACTCCGCAGGGTGGAATTTTCTGCATTTGACACAGTAATTCCGCAGAACACTGCCGTGAAGCTCGTATACGGTTTTACTGCCGGCCTTTTGGTGAAGTCCGTCAATATTCTGGGTCACAACAGCGGACAAATGGCCTTCTTCTTCCAAACGAGCCAGTACCTTATGGGTGATGTTGGGCTCAAAGCCCAGAGGCATCATTTTCTCCCGATAGAAACGGAAAAAATAAGAAGGATCCTTTAGATAGAAGCTGTGGGAAATAATGGTCTCCGGGGGATATTCAAACTTCTGATTATACAGACCGTCCACACTGCGGAAATCAGGGATTCCTGATTCGGTTGATACTCCGGCACCGCCGAAAAATACGGCACGGCGAGACTCACTGATCCATTTTTTCAGCGTCTTCATCTGCGATTTCCTGTAGGATCTTTTTATCCTCTTTGGTGGTGAATACCAGCTTTTCGTACATGTCGGGGCGTCTTTCGCGGGTACGCAGGAGGGATTGCTTCCGTCTCCAACGTGCTACCTTGGCATGATCTCCGGAGCGGAGAATGGGAGGTACCTCCCGTCCGTGCCATACTGCGGGACGGGAATACTGGGGGTATTCCAGGGTGCCATCCCAGTGGCTCTCGTCTTCAAAACAGGAGGCATCGGACAGAACCCCGGGAACCAGTCGGCACACAGAGTCTGCAATAGCCATAGCCGGGATCTCACCGCCGGTGAGAACAAAATCGCCGATGGAAATTTCCTCGTCTACGCATTCATCAATAAAACGCTGATCAATGCCCTCGTAATGACCGCAGACCAGAATGATATTATCCATTTTTGCAAGGCGTTTGGCATCGGCCTGCTTAAAGACCTTGCCACAGGGGCTGAGGTAGATGGTATGGACAGGGCCACCGGCCTCATCACAGGCATGACACCATGTGTTATACAGGGGATCTGCCTGCATGACGGCACCCTGACCGCCACCGTAGGGATAATCATCCACCTGATTCTGTTTGTTGGTGGTGTAGTCACGGATCTGGTGGGTCTCAATACGGATGATGCCCCGTTCCTGTGCTCTACCTAAAATGGACTCGTTCATGAGATCCCCGACGGTATCGGGGAACAGAGTCAAAATATCAATTCGCATCGGTCTCAAATCCTTCGATCAGGTGGACACGGACGAAGCCCTCGTCCACGTTGATTTCTTTCACAAATTCCTTTACAGCGGGGATCATGTATTTCTTTGCGCCCTGGATGACGTAAACGTCACTGGCAGGGAGAGTGAGGACGTCCTTGATCTTGCCGATCTCGACCCCCTCTTCTGTAATGACCTTACAGCCTAAAAGGTCTGCGATAAATACAGTGCCCTTGGGGAGCTTGACCTTGTTGCGATCGATGCAGACGGTTTTGCCACGGAGGAGGGTAGCGGTCTCGGGATCGTCGACACCTTCTAATTTAGCCAGAACGCAGGTCTTGTGGATACGGGAGCTCTGTACGGCAACTGCCTTGCCGTCGATATAAAATTCACGGAATTTCAGGAGGAATTCAGGGCCGTCTGCCCAGGGGAGGATCTTGATTTCGCCCTGAATACCGTGGGTGCTGACGATCTCGCCGGCTTCTAAAAATTGTTTTTCCATAGGAACCTCACAGTTTGTCATAGGTTTTTTCTAAGAAACGGTCTGCTTTAACAATGAACCGTTCGTGGACAGCATTGCCGATCTCACCGACTTCGTCATAGGCCTTGATGGAGAAGGTGACCTTGCGACCTTCTACTGCGGTGACCTCAGACTCTGCCCGGACTTCCATACCAACAGGGGTAGCGGAAATGTGATTGACCTGCATCATGGTGCCAACGGAGCTCTCGCCGTCAGCCAGGAAGGGAGCGATGGACTCGCAGGCGGCGCCCTCCATAAGGGCTACCATGCAGGGGGTAGCGTAGACCAGGAGATTGCCGGAGCCGACCACCTTGGCGGTATCTTCTTGTTCTACAAGGGCATCTGCATAGCCCTTGGTTCCAATTTCAATAGCCATAGTATCATAGTCCTTTCATTTCACACTTTTTCTACTATATCATACCAAATTCCGAGCCCCAGGTCAACCCATAAAAATAATGATTGCGATTTTCAGAAAAGATGATATAATGGAGTCATAAATACTAAAAGAGGTGTGTTCTATGAACAAGGAACCCAAGCTGAATCTTGCCATGCTCTGTGATTTCTATGAGCTGACCATGAGTAACGGTTATTTCAATACCGGTATGAAGGATAAAATCTGCTATTTCGATCTGTTTTACCGCAGAGTTCCCGATGGCGGCGGTTTTGCCATTGCCGCAGGTCTGGAACAGGTGGTAAAGTATATTCAGGAACTCCATTTTTCCGAGAATGATATTGCCTATCTCCGTGGAAGAAATCTGTTCACCGAAGAATTCCTGGATTACCTGAAGACCTTCCGTTTTACGGGGGACATCTATGCCGTTCCCGAGGGAACTCCCGTATTTCCCAAGGAGCCTATTCTCACGGTTCGTGCCCCTGCCATTGAGGCACAGCTCATTGAGACCTATCTGCTCCTTGCCATTAACCACCAGAGCTTGATCGCAACCAAGGCTAACCGTGTTGTCCGTGCCGCCCAGGGCAGAACCGTTCTGGAATTCGGCTCCCGCCGTGCACAGGGTGAGCAAGGTGCTGTCTTAGGTGCTCGCGCCGCTTACATCGGTGGCTGTCACGGTACGGCTTGTACTGTTTCCGATCAGCTCTTCGGTGTTCCTGCCGCAGGTACCATGGCGCATTCTTGGGTTCAGATGTTCGATACGGAGTACGATGCATTCAGAACCTACTGCGAGCAGTACCCCAACAATGCAACGCTACTTGTAGACACCTATAACACCTTAAAGAGTGGTATCCCCAATGCCATCCGCGCCTTTAATGATGTGCTAAAGCCCCTGGGTATTACCAAGTGCGGTATCCGTCTGGATTCCGGCGACATTGCCTACCTCTCCAGAGAGGCTCGTAAAATGCTGGACGATGCCGGCTGGACGGAGTGCCAGATTTCTGCATCCAACTCGCTGGACGAGCATATTATCGACGAGATCCTGCGCCAGGGTGCGCAGGTGGATGCTTTCGGCGTGGGTGAAAGACTGATCACCGCATCGTCGATGCCCGTGTTCGGCGCGGTGTATAAGCTGGCGGCAATTGAGGAGAACGGCGGAATTATC
>JAZREB010000044.1:0-1287 GCA_045660585.1 Faecousia sp.
CCGACTTGATCACCTCCTGTCCGGAGGGATCCTTTGCGGTGAGCTGTGTAGCTTCAGTAAGGATTGGGACAGCTTCTGCATGGATCTGCAAGGAAGCACTGCGGTATATTTTGATACCTTCCTGTCCTCCGCTTACCCGGAGGAGCTGAAGCCCAAGGAGCTCCTGTCCTTTACCGCCAAGCAGTTACCGGCATACGGAGGCAATCTGGAAGTGGCGGTAAACGATCTGAGCTTCTATCAGAAGAATCAATACGGCACCGTCGTCCTCTGTGGCAATCAGCGCAGGGGAGAGCTTCTGCAACAGCAATTGCAGGAAAAGGGCATCAAGGCACGTATGGCCTTCCCTCTGGTACAGCTTCCCTTACCGGGACAGATCCTGCTGACAGACGGCACTTTGCCCTACGGCATGGAATATCCCGGATTGAAGTATGCCGTCATTACTGAGGGACAGCTCACTGCCCAATCTACGAAAAAACCGCTCAAAAGAGCTCAAAAGCAATCAAATAGACAGAAATTAGAGAGTTTCACGGATTTGAACCCCGGGGATCTCATTGTACACGACGATTACGGCATCGGTCGTTTCATCTGCATGGAGCAGGTGATCCAGGACGGGGCCGCCAAGGATTATATTAAGATCGCCTACTTGGGAGACGGGATGCTTTACGTCCCTGCCACCCGTCTGGATCTCATTGCCAAATACATCGGCGGTGGGGAAGATGGAGCGGTGAAGCTCAACCGCTTAGGCGGCGGCCAGTGGGAAAAGACCAAGGCAAGAGCCAGATCCTGTGCCAAGGACATGGCACAACAGCTCATCAAGCTCTACGCCCAGCGGAAACGTCTGCCCGGCTATGCTTTTGCCCCGGACTCCCCTTGGCAGAAGGAATTTGAGGATAACTTCGAATATGTGGAGACGGAAGATCAGCTCCGTTGTATTCGGGAGATCAAGGCAGACATGGAGGCCACCTACCCCATGGATCGTCTCCTGTGCGGTGATGTTGGCTTCGGTAAGACCGAGGTAGCTCTCCGCGGTGCCATGAAGGCCATTATGGACGGCAAGCAGGTAGCCATTTTGGTGCCCACCACCGTTCTGGCGCAACAGCACTATACCACAGCGATGGCACGTTTCCGCGGTTTCCCTGTGAACATCGGTGTTCTGTCCCGTTTCTGCCCGCGCGCACAGGCCAAGCAGACCATTGCCGACCTGCGGGCAGGCACCTTGGATCTTGTGGTAGGTACCCACAAGCTCTTACAGAAGGAAGTGCAATTCCGCAACCTGGGTCTGCTCAT
>JAZREB010000045.1:0-1525 GCA_045660585.1 Faecousia sp.
TTCCTATGGATCGGCCCCGCCCCTCCGGAAGATTCCCCCGAAGAAGGGGGCCTGCCGCAGACATGGTGGTAGTGACCACCACACAGAAGAACGGCTCTTCCGGTAAGAAGTATATCAATTGGTATAGGAAGCGACGGTCAGCATCACCTGTGGTGTGCCGCATTTTGAAATACGGTGGATTCCGGATGTATAACACAGGGGACGGCTCTGTGTGCTGAGAAGATTTGCAACTTTTTATCATCTCAACACACAGAATTCTCGTCATTTCCGGATAAAACAGAACTATTTCTCGCAACACGCAAACCGTCCCCTGTGTTAGGGAATATTTTTTAAAAAAGAGGTTGACATATGTCAATCTGTGTGCTACAATAGGTTTACAGAGGTCAACCAAACAGAATGACCTGACATAAGGAGGAATGAGTATGCAAACAATATCTTCCGGGGATTGGAAAATTATGGAGCTCCTGTGGGCTTCTCCCCGTACCTTAATGGAACTGGTTTACCTGCTACAGGAGCAGGAGGGCTGGTCCAAGAGCACAGTTACGACCATGGTCCGCCGTATGATGGACAAGGAACTGATCCGCTTTGAAACCGACGGTCGCACCAAGACCTTTTTCCCCACGGTCACCCGCGACGAGGTGGCGGCAGGGGAGACCACATCCTTCCTGCGGCGGGTGTACAACGGCAGCATCGGCATGTTAGTCAATGCCATGGCAGATCGGAACAGCCTGACCAAAGAGGATATCAACGAGCTGTATGCTATCTTGGAAGAGGCTGACAAGAAGCTGTGATCCTATAGAGCATAGAAAGGAGTGTTTCCGATGCTTCAAATTATGATTTCATCCTCGGTTTTGATCTTAGCACTTTTGGGCCTCCGATGGATCCTGGGAGGCAGGATCTCCATGAGATTGCGGTATGCCCTGTGGCTGTTGGTAGCTGTGCGGTTGCTGATTCCTGTGACCTTTGGACACAGCTCCCTCAGTGTGGAGAATTTTACCGCTTCCATTCCTGTTGTAGAGGAAGCGCCTGTTCAGGGCGATCCCGTAACAGAACTGCCCCCGGAGCTTGGGCAGGTTACCTTTCCCGGTGTGCAGGGCTCTCAAGAAGCTCCCAAGCCGGTTGTTCAACCGAACCAAGGACAGACCTCTCAGAGTGGAATGTCTCCCGTAGGGGGAACGGCTTTCGTAGAGGGAGGGGCTTCCTTCTCATGGAAGCAGGCGCTGACTGTAGTGTGGATCGTAGGTTCTGTTCTTTTTGTCGGGGTGATCCTGGCCAACAACCTCCGCTTCCAACACCGTTTGAAGAATGGTTCCGTCCGGATTTCTGTAGAGGGTTGTCCGATTCCCGTCTATGAGACGGAAGAAGTGGTTTCCCCCTGCCTGGTAGGCTTCCTCCGCCCCCGGATCTACCTGCGACCGGGCCTGAGCAATGAGATGCAGGCCCATGTCCTGGCCCATGAGTATACCCACTACGGCCACGGAGACGATGTGTGGACCATGATCCGTACCCTGTGCCTGTGTGCATA
>JAZREB010000046.1:0-7821 GCA_045660585.1 Faecousia sp.
TACACGGTCTTGGATAAATTTTTTCTAACAATGGTCAACGGCGAGCCTCTTTACAGAGACTCGCCGTCTTGTTTTGACTGTTTTTTTACAGCCCCTTTTTTTGAATCTTAGGACATAGAGGCAAAATATACCTTCGCCTTGTCGCTGTATGCAACCAGAGCTTTGCACAGGGTCAGGAGCTTATCGGCCTTGCCATTGCCGTATGTATCGGCACTGTAAGTCAGGGTGTTGGATACGGCAGTTTCGCCGTCATAAACCTGAGCTACGATGACAGAACGGAGCTCTGCGGCAAGGAGTCCGTCAAAGCGGAATGCCATACGACCTACGGCATTGCCATAAGGCTGAGGATCTGTCAGAACAGTTTCCTTGAGATTTCCGTTGGTATCCTCGTACCGCAGTTTCAGAGTCAGGTTCTCTCTATTACCTGTATACTTTGCAGTGTCGAGGACATAGACGATGGTCACTCTGGTATTGAGATCCAGTGCCTTACCTGCCCATGTAACGGTGGGGTTACTGAGTTCTTTGCCTTGGACATTGTTATTATTGAAGGTAATGGTGCTTTCTTCCGTGAGATAGGCTCTTTGCTCCGAAGTCATAGCACTGTCGGCAAGGGCATCTGTCCGATAGCCCTTATAGCTTTGTGCCGTACCACCGTAGCGGAGAAGCTCTGCACACAGGGATTTCAGGGTTTCCGGTACACCGGCTTTGCTCAGCTGAGAGTAGGCATAATCGGCAATGCTGTACCGATCTGCAGGCGAATAATATTCCCGGCCATCCTTGGTACCGTATAGAACAGCAGTCAATTGATTGTTAATATGAACTGCGGTCATGCCTTCCAGGGCGAAATAATAGTAATTTCCACGAAGCTCCGGCATCAAGATCACGGTGTCCTCGGATACAAAGGTATTTCCTTCATAAGTGGGAACCTGGACCTCCAAACGAACGCTATCCATATCGAAATCACTGAGTTTCGATGCAGGAACCGCATAGTTCAGGGTAATATCGCTGGCAAGATTCAGGGTGTGGCTCAGTTTCAGACCTGCATCTTCCACAGGAGCCTTAGGTTCTTCCTTGCCGCAAACACACAAACCATCCACATAGCTGTGGGATTCCATTGCATACTTATCGCAACGGGAGCACTGTGCCTTGTGGTCGTCTCCCCGATCGGTGTAGTGCAGATCATGTCCCAGACGGGGCAGATTTTCCTGTGCCTTCAGGATCACACCGCAAACACTGCACTGAGAGCCATCGGACAGACCGGATGCTGTGCAGGTAGGAGCCTTACCGGGCACTGTCACAGCACTGTGGTCAGTAATAGGAAGAACAGTCTGTTCTACCAAAGTTACCTTGCAAATAGTGCAGTAGGAGCCGTCACTCATACCGGTAGCGGTACAGGTTGCAGGATTTCCGGGGATGGTTTCGGGGCTGTGTCCCGGAGCCGCAACCTCTCTCTGTGCCGGCAGGACTGCATTACAGACAGAGCAGTAGGAGCCTTCTGTCTTGCCGGTTTCCGTACAAGTAGGAGCAACAGCAGGGATGGTCGCAGGGGTATGAGCCGCCACAGGCACAGCCTCTACATAGCTGTAGCCGCAGACACAGGTATATTCCTTCTGTCCCTCACCGGTGCAAGTTGCAGGGGTAATAACCTTCTCGGTGTAGCTGTGCTCGGTTGCTGCAAAAGAAGCATAGACCGTCATATCTCCTGCCACATTCTCAAGAACTGCAAGAGCGCCGGTCTCGTCTACCCAACCTGCAAAGGTGTAGTGACTGACTTTATCATATGCCTTGGTGGGCACCAAGCCACTGTATACCGCAGTGCCACCTGCGGAGACGCGAACCTCTTCCAGAAGGCTTCCGTCCTCATGACAGAAGCTTACGGTGCAACCTGTGGGAGGCACGGTACCCTTCTGTCCTACATAGATGTAGTCAATGATCAGCTGACCGGAGCCCTTGGTTGCGGACTTAACACCACGGAAGCGGAAGCCAATGGTGCTGATCACATCGGCAGAGGTGAACTCCTCTGTCAGTTCAAAGTTGACGGTAAGATATTCCCCTGTCTTAAATTCATAAGTGGGAACGATATCATAGGTACCACGGGCAACGGTACCGTCAGTGGTACGGTCATAGATCAGGACGATATCTGTGGGGATATCCTCTCCTGCTTTCACCACACCGTCGGTGAATTTAAAGCGAACCTGTACATAGTCTCCCGCCTGAGGCTCATAGCCCAGACCGTGGAAGGTCTTGTTAGCTCTCTCTACAAAGACACCGGGGATCTGAGTGGTAGCAACCCAGGGACCCAAATTGGAATTATTGGTACCCGCTGCATTGGTCTCTGCCACTGCTACCTTCAAGACACCTTCCTTGTTGTCCATTTCACGCTCGTTGTAGACCTGAACTTCGGAATTGGTCTCGGAGGTTGCCCAGAAGGGATTCTCCTGACGGTCGTAGTTGATGTAGTTATACTTTTCATCATCATACCGAGCCCGATCTTCTTCTGTGTTCGTAAAGTCGAAGAACAGATAGTTTTCTTCTTCCTCCCGAGGTGCGCCATTCTTGGGTCCAATATAAATATAGTCATAGGTAATGGAAGAAGGCTGACTTGCATCAATGGGAACCAGATTCAAGAAACAGGGACGCAGTCCTGTAATGGAGGTGCAACTGTTCAGAGTCTGAGTAGGAGCGTAAGTATCCGTTACGGAAGAAAGCTCCCCTGCTGTCAGGATGGGAATAGTCATAGTCATGTATGTTCCATCAGAGACAAAGTCTGCACCCAGTTTGCCATCTCTGTCATGGGTATAGACATTCTCCGTCCCGTTGTTGTAATAATAGAACATACGGAAATAAGGTGCCTGATCACTCCATGCCTTCAGGTTATCCATCTTAAAGCGGATCTGAATGACCTCTGCATCCTTGGCATTGTAGTTAAGGGGTGTCTTGCCTTCGGAATAGGTATACATAGAGAGATTGCGGCGTACGGTATCATTGGTCTTACTGTAGATCTTCAAAATACCCGCCTTGGTATCCACATAGCCCACAGTGGGGTCGCTGATCTTATTGGTTCCATGGTACTCAATATAAGTCCAACGGTTTCCGCCGTCGAAGTTGATCTCGTTGTACTGAGGCTGATTCTTATATCTCAGGCGAGCGGCATCGTCGTCATTGAAATCGAAGAACAGCGCCTTGGAGTCCGGATCCAAAGCCGGATCCTTAACATGGAGGTTGAAGCCTCCCAGTTCCAGAACAGTGCCGGAAGCGTTCTTGTACTTAATAAGGACTGCATAGGTGCCGGGAGTACCGCTTTTATAGCCGTTGGGGAATTCCAGCCAGTAGGTGCCGGCCTTCTTTCCTTCCCAGCCGTCATAGAAAATCTCACCGGTGCCGGAGAACTTCTCAAAGCTGTATTTTACCCGAAGGTCCGCACTGAGGAGGCCGATCACATCATTCTGAGGAGTCCCCTTGTTCACATAGTAATCCTTGTGCCCTGTCCAAGACAGGAGCATGGTATCAGGAGTTTCGTTATAAGCGTACATACGGTGGCGGAAATACGCCAGATTTCCCGTTACCACAGATTTATCCAGCTTGCCGGAGCCCCAACCTGTAGAGTTGTTACCATCACGGTAAACGGGATAGTACTTGGTACTGGTGTAGCCGTAACGATAGATCAGGAAGTAACCGCCGGAAAGCAGATCAATCAAAATGGGCTTGGTGGCAGTTTCCATCATGTTGGTAAAAGCTGTCCAGGATTCAAACTGACCGGTAGAGGCGTAGGTATCCCCATTAGCAACGGCTAAATACCGCCCCTTAGTGGGAGTCCCCCAATAGTCCCCGGTACCCTTGTAGATGGGAACAGTGCCGGAATAAGTGGTACCGCTTGTAGCCTGTACATCCAAGCTACCGGATGTGGTGTAACTGATGAGCCAGTTGCCCCCTCTTCTCTGAGAGTCTGCAAAATAGAACTCATCATTGTCAGCGTGGAATGCAGGAACCCCACTGCCGGCACTGCCGGTGACCGCATCATAGAACAGGGGCTGATCCAGCTTATCATCGACGATCACATAGGTATTCTCTTCCGGTGTCAGAGTAGTCACCCGGGTATATCGGTAGTATGCCTCGGGATCTGCAATGGGGTCGGAAACATAAGCATTTTCCTCTTCCATCTCGTAAGTCCGAGCAGACCAGGCAATATAATCTACGGTATCAAATACCTCGTTGTAGAAAATGCCCTTGTCGGCACTGTAGCCAACGGTCTTTTCCCCACAGTAGTAGATGGTGCCTGCATAGGGTGCCCATGCGGCATTGTTGTCATAGATATCTTCTCGATTGCGGATGGCAGACTCTGCCTGATTGATAAAGGAGATGGTAGGTGCAACGGTCTTAACCAAAGTGGTATGATTGTCAAAGGCATGATGAGGGATCTGCAACAGATCACTCTTGAGATCCGCCGCAGGATACATGGCCATAAGGACGGCATCTGCCTTTTCGATATCACCGGTCAGGAGCATCTCCTTGCCGTCAAAGGTCATACGCAGTACGGTGGAACCGTTATTTTCTTCTGTATAATTCCCCAAGCAGGCGGAATCGTTGAGGATCAGCTTATTACTGCTATTGGGCTTATAGCGATCCTCTACCGTATAGAGAACATCAAACTGAACACCGCAGATATCAAAAGATTCCCCGGTATGCTGTTTATAGTACTTGGCATTGGGGAAGAGTCTTGCCACACGGCGGACATACTTCTGAGAGGCACCTTCAATATCGAAATTGTACATAATATTCAGGAGCTCAAATTCCGTATTATACTTATGGAGGAAACGGGGGAAGCCTGCGCAGTGGTCAAAGTGGAGGTGGCTGACGAACCAAGTGTTGATGATGATCTTCTCCTCCTCAGGCACACCCGTAATACTCCGCATGAAAGCATAGAGCTGTTCACAGGCGCGGTCGCCCATCTGGTAGGTCGTACCACCGTCTACAACGAACAAGCTGTTATCCGGCATTTTTACAATGAACATTGAGCCGGAATTGCTACGGTTCTCTGTTGCGTAATCGCTGGTATTCTTAAAACCATCGGTTGAGGCGGTAAGAGAATACATATAGACCTCTGTCTTCCCGGTTTCTGCCGCCAGACGGTCGGGGCTGGTATAGGTGAACTTTCGCAGAGTGTCTACATGGGTATCTACAATGATCCGTACCTGACTTGTCGCAGGTGTCCAGTATGTATAGATCACATATGTTCCGTCGGGAGACAGGAACTTGTAGTGGCGGTTATTGGTGCCGTCGGTCTTCGCATCCACACTTTTAGAATACAGGACGGTATACCCCTTGGATTTTAAGAGATCCCGATAGGTACTGTACTGGGAGGATGTGGTTCCGGTGACGATCCGCATTTTAGAGGAAGCTCCTGTATCACCCAGAGCTGTACCCAAACCGCCGTCATAGGTCATCCAGCTTGAGGATGTGCCCCCTGAATAGGCAGGGACAGAAATAGAGGATACATCCACCGCCGCCCGTGCAACAGGCATAGGGAGAAGGGATACAAGGATAACAGCAATCAATAGGATCGGCAAAATTCTGTTCCGTTTCAGCATATATTTTCCTCCTAAATAAGGTTTCTGATTCTATAATAACATATTATCTAACCAAAAGCAACTGTCTCGGGATTTTCGGATCCCGAGACAGTTGCTGTTTTTATGCGAAATATGCCTTTGCTCTGTCGCTGTATGCCATAAGCGCTCTGCACAGGTCGCCCAGTGCTCCCTCCTTATTGGCACCATAGGTATCTACACTGTATTCCAAAGTGTTGGACAGGCAGGTATCTCCTGCGTAGAGATTGGCATGAACCACTGTCCGTAGCTCTGCGGCCAGGAGTCCGTCAAAGTCGATACTATAGCGACCTTCTGCATTGCCGTATTTCTGTGCTACAGTGTCGGCAGTAACCGTAACCGCTTCTCCCTTATGATTCAGGTAAGTCACACGGAGTCTGAGATCCTCTACATTCCCTGTAAACGTTCCAATATGGAAGACATAACGGATGGTTACCTTGCTGTCAAGGAGCAGGGACTTACCTACCCAAGTCACCACAGGAGATGCCATATCTCCCAGATCCTTGTTGTAATTCCCAAAGGTCACCGTATCAAGGTCTGCCAAATAGCCCCGCTGCTGTGCTGTCAGATCGCTGTCTGCAAGAGCATCGGTACGATAGCCCTTATAGCTCTGGGCATAAGCACCATAGCGCAGGAGATTGGCACACAGAGCCTTCAAACTCTCCGTATTACCCGCTTTCCCAAGTTGAGAGTAAGCATATTGTGCCACACTGTAGGTATCGGGATTGGAAACATAGCGATCATTCCCCTTGGTCATATGGACGGTTGCGGTAATCACGTCATTCATATTGACCGCAGTGATCCCTGTAAGGGTGAAATAATAGTAGTTTCCATTGAGAACGGGCTCCACCATGACCGTACGGGTTCCCGTCCGGGTGTTATTTTCATAAGTGGGTAAAACACACTCTAAAACATAGCTGTCATAGTTCCGTAGCAATCCTGTTTGAACTGCATAGTTAATGGAAATATCACTGGCCAAATTTAGGGTATGTCCCATAGTAACCGCAGGATCTACCGTAGGCTCTGTGGGAGTCTCCTCCGCAGGAGTGCCGGTGGTATAGTACACTGTGCCGCCACCATTCAGAACATAAATCTGGGGCAGAAGCATAGAAATACTTGCGTTGGAAGTATAAGTAGTAAAACGGGGACTGCTCACGTTATAGAGGAATCGTCCGTAACTCTTTTCGGTGCTGTAAATGGTAGCCTTGCCCTCTTCTACAGAAATATTCCAAGAGGTCACACCGCTATCCCAAGCCAGTTTCTTAAGATCCGTGGCACCTAAAAGCTGTCCTTCCCCATTTGCAAGGGTACGGCCATCTTCATTGGTGCCTAAGGTCAGTACAAGAGCTGTCTCAGGTAGCAATTTCAGAACGGTCTTATCCTCGCTGAAGGTTGCCTCGATATTCGTAAGATACTGCTTATAAATTTCCCCTGCGACATAGTCCTTGGTATTGGCGGCAAGAACCATCTGTGCACCGTCTTTTAGTTCGTCCACAGAGGTCACCAGTTCCCATTGACCGGGGCCATTGCCGTCATCCACGGTGTATTTATACAGTGCCTTCAGGCTCATGCTCTCGGACAGGAGGATTTCCTCCCCTGCCTTGTAGTATTCGCCCGCAGAGGTCTGATCCTGCACCTCGGTCAAGGTCCAACCTATAAAGCTGTAGCCCTCAACCGGCACGCCGGGCTCTGCCGGCAGAGTCAGGGTATCTCCCTTGTAGCCATAGAGACTGTCTACAGCCTCTACTCCCCGGGGAACGGAGAAGGAAATGCTCAGCTTCTGTCCCAGTGCAGGGATCGACTCTGTATAGGTAGCGCCACAGGTTCCGCAGGTATAGGTCAGAATACCCTCTGTATCCTCGGTAGGCCGGGCTGTCACAGTTCCCTCGTCCCAATCATGGGGCTCGGAATCACTGATAGCATCACCGCAAGTCCCACAGATCCTGCAGTGGGTCTTATCATCGTAGCTGTAGTCTCCGGGGGTATGTCCCTTTGCAGGAACGGTGAGTTGCGCTACGTTCAGACTCTGGGTGCAACCGGCATCTGCAAAGAACCGTCCACAGGAATTGCAGGTATAATATGCAACAGAGCCTGTCTCGGTACAGGTTGCCTCCACTGCCTTGGTATAAGACACAGAGCCGTGGTTGCAGGTAGCGATCTCTGTGGTATAGTAGACCACACCGCCACCGTTTACGTAGATCTGGGGCAGGAGCATAGA
>JAZREB010000047.1:0-8933 GCA_045660585.1 Faecousia sp.
CGCCTAATTCCCTCAGGAGCTGTTCCAGAGAACCCATATCCCGATTGGTCCGCAGTTTATCATCGGACAGGTCGTGGATCCATGCCAGGAGCTCTGTGCGGTAGGGATCCGCAGTGGGCTCGGTGGTACAGAGCTTTCTTGTTAAGGCAACTACCCGTCCTACATGGGCTCCGTCATGGGCGGGGTCGTTTCGGGACATTTCTGTGATGACATGAGCTTCTGCCTTCTTGAGGATCCGAATTTTTGCTGTTTCCATGGTGTGCTCCTTTCAGGGACTCCCGTGGGGACAGATATCCCCACGGGAGCGCTTTTTAATATGCGGTAAAGTATGCCCGTGCGCTATCGCTGTAGGCAAGGACACATCTGCACAGATATCCTAAGGCACCGTCCTTGTTGGCACCGTAAGAGGATATGCTGTAGAGAAGGGTTGCCGATACCCGGGTTTCGCCCTCATATATTGCAACCTTCAGACTACGGCGGAGCTCTGCGGCATTGAGACCTTGGAAATCGAAGCTGTAATAGCCCAGTTTTTCGTTATACAGTTGGGGAGAGCTGAGCTCGATCCGTTTTTCCGTGCCTTCCTCGTCTAAATAGGTAAGGATGGGAGTCAGATCTTCTCTGTTTCCTGTATAAGCACTGAGATCCACAACAAATCGCAGGGTGATCTTGGAATCTAAAACCAGAGCCTTACCTACCCACTTGACCGTTCCGTCGGGAAGATCCTCCTGCACCTCGTTGATGTTATCAAAGATAACCGACTCGGCATCCATCAAGAGAGTCTTTTGCTCTTCGGTGAGGCCACTGTCTGCAAGGCTGTCTGTACGGTAGCCCTTGAAGCTCTGGGCGGCACTGCCGTAACGCAGGAGCTGAGCGCACAGGGTCTTAAGCTCCGGCGCAACACCGTCCTTGTTGAGCTGATTGTAGGCATATTGAGCAATGCTGTAGGTATCTGCAAGAGTCTCGTACTTTATGCCGTCCTTCTCCAGGATCAGGGTGGCGGTGATCTCGTCCATCATATGGATGGCCTGCAGTTCTGTCAGGGTGAAGTAATAGTAGCCGTCCTTTTCCTCCCCGTTAATGGTGAAGGTCCGAGTCCAAACCTTCTTATTTCCCTCATATACAGGCAGGGAAACCTTCAGGTAGAATTGGGAATATTCCTCTAACTCCTTGACAGGTACCAGATAGTTCACAGAGATATCACTTGCCAGATTCAGGCTGTGGTAAAGTCGGATCCCCTCTGCGATATAGGGGCCCTCCTCCTTGGGTGTCTCGTGGAGGGCGGCAATAAAGGCTTCTACCACTTCCTCTGCCATGGTATCTACTAAGAACCGAACGGGAGCCTCCTGTGTCCACAGGCTTCTCATCCCTGTGGGGCGGGGATCGCTCTGTGCTTCCTCAGTGACAGGGGCTTCGGTGGGAGTGATTTCCGGGTCTGTGGGCTTGTCCGAGGGCAGGGGAGTTGCAGGTGAAGAGGGATTAGCCCTATAAGCCACCTTAACATCTGTAATAGAGATCACACAATCGGAGCTTGTGCTGTTGGTAATGACCAAATAGATCCCACCGCTACTGAGGACAGTTCCATCGGCAAGGGGAGTCAGATCGCTCTGATAGTACTGCTGGGTAGCACTGCGCAGGCTATAGGTTGCGGTAGAGAGCACTTCGGGATCTCCATTGTCCGTTACCTTGGCAAAGCCAATGGAGAGGGTACCTTCATTGCCAACACCAATGGTCTTGGCGCCGATATCCAGACCGGCAAGGGGCTGGACGGTGTCTACCTCCAGACGGAAGGTAATAGACTGATCTTTGCCGAGATAGACCTCGTTCTTGGGGCCTACGCCGTTGTAATCTGCTACGCTGGCGGTAATGTGATTGGAACCGTTTTCGGGCTTTGTGGCATCCACGAAAACTGCACCGGGGAGGGTAGCACCGGTCTGGGTAAAGACCTCCTTAGAGATCAGGATATTACGGATCTCTTTGACGTAGTGATATGCTTCCTTATCTGTTTCGTAGGCATTTTGAGCAATGGTGCCCTCTTGGGTCAGCTTTTCCGTATTGGTATATATGGGATCGTATATGGCGATGGCATCCACATACAGCTCGTTGCCACGGGTCATTCCTGCTACAATAGCGGGGGGCAGACCTGCAGGGAGCTGATCCTCTGTGACTTCGGCATTGACCCAAACATAGACCGTGTAGGTGCCGTAATTGAGCCCCTGGACAGAGATAATGGGGATCTGGTACAGCTCTAACTCGCCCTTACAGTTCATGGTAATGGATTTGACGAAGGTGTTATCCGAGCGATATACCGCCACACGGACAGTGGCCTGATCCTTGCCGGTACGTCCGATGATATCGAAGCCCGTTCCCGTGAAGTTGAATTTTACTTCGGAATAAGCCTTTGCCTTGTCATATTCCACCACATATTCCTTGGTAGAGGTGGGAACGCCCTTGCCTTGAACCAGGAGGGCTTCGTTGTCGGAATAGGTACCGTCCAGAGCATAGGAGGAGTCATAGCCATAGGTATACTGTTCATCGGGGCGGTATTCTTCTGCGGGAGGCACTCTGGAGGGGCCTACATAGATGTAGTCGAATTCAACATAGCCCGTTGAGTTGGAGCTCTTAATGTTTTCCAGATTGAGACGGACACAGCGGATCTCCGACAAGGCGCGCATTGCATCTGTTATGGGAATTTCGTAGGTGAACCATTTTCCCTCTGTCATAATTTCCGATTTCGGGATCAATATATAGGTAGACGCACTGTTGCCTTCATTACAGCCCGGCCCACCGAAGGCGGCGTAGAGTATCATATCGGTTTTGCCCTCTACCATTTCCACTCCGGTGAATTTCATCCGCACCTGCATGACCTCTGCATATTTGGCATCCATGCGTAGGACGGCGTTAGCGGTAGCTTGTGCCCCGTTTTTGAGAGCTTCGAACCAGTGGTAGTAATCATTACTATTCAATGTGGCCTTCAAAACTCCCTTGGAATTGTCAATTTCGATTTCTTTTGCCCAGCGACCTTCTCTCCAGTTAACGGCGTTGTCAAAATCGGTAGTACCGTAGTAGTAGGACTGGTACTTGTGCTGAGATGCATGGTCGTTGTCAAAATCGAAGTACAGATTATTACCCAAGCTCTGAGAGGGAGCGTTTCGTTTCTGTCCGATATAGATGTAGTCGATCTCGCAGGTGCCGGAATTGGTACTGTTGATATTTGACAGGGCGAAACGGATACATTTGATTCTTCCACCCACGTTCCGCATTTTGTTACCTAATTTGATTTCGTAGATGTTCCAAGTATTTGCGGTCAGATGGGCTTTTGGGACATTGCAGGATCCAAAGGAGGGACCGGCTTGGGTATGATCTTCCGTTCCGTAGATGAAATCGATTTGCGGCGAATCATTCATGGCGCTACAATTTTTGAATCGAACTCTGACCTCTATGTACTCTGCAAAACAGGGATTATAGTCCAGTACCAGATAGTCAGGCTTAAAGGAGTTGGCTGTACCGCCCTTAACGGTTTCATACCAGGAATGCCCCATGTTTGAAATGGTGGCTTTGAAAGCACCACCGGTTACTTCGATATTTGTTGTTCTTCCGGTATGGATTCTCCAGTTGGTCTTATCATCCCAGTTTACGCCACCGTAGACATGCTTAGAGGTCTTGGGATCGGTACTTGTATAACGGGTTGTATTCCCGTCGAAGCCAAGGTACAGTGTGGTATCGTCATACAGGGGAGAATATGCTTCTACGGGAGCCTCGGGAATTCGGGTCTCGGTGGGAGCAATGTAGATGTCGGGATCCTGGGGGGTGTGAGGGCCTACGTAGATCTCGTCAATGGTGAAAGATCCGCTTTGACCGGAAGCACCCGTCACATTCAGCAGAGATACCCGAACAGCGGTGATTTTTTCAGTACCCAGATCCTTTAGGATACTTGCGATATCGGCACTGAGGGTCATGTAGTTACCGCTTTGCAGATCATCGGGGGAGATGGTCCATTCCAGATGGCAGGTAGATGCCTCCATGGTAGTCTCGTCGTTTAAGAGCAGTGCCATCTGCACCGTAGGCGAGGCGGTATTATCACTATCGGTGGACATGGGTGCCAGGTTATGAAACTTGATCTTAACACGGGCTTCTTCTGCTCTGTAGGCGGGGTAGTCTAAGATCCTCTGATCTTCGGTGCCCCGTGCGGTCTGCACATAGGCGGAGTTCTGAGAAGAACCAACGGTAACTGCCATTTCTCCCTTAGAGAGGCTTACGGTAGAATCGGTGATCCAGTCTTCCATGCCGGTACTGTCGTAATTGATGCCGGAGCCATAGATCGGTGCGCTGTAACGGTAATGGTCTGCCGCAGTGTTGTCAAAGCCGAAGTACAGGTAATCTCCTGCAATGGCAGAGGGAGACTGATCCTCCGGACCGATGTATAAGTAGTCTACTTGGGTGGTAAAGGGTACGCCCTTATCAAGACCACGGACAAGAACGTTAATTTTGCGGACAATGGGCAAGTCCTTATAGGTTCTGTTACCCTTGTCTGCAGGATCTTCCATAAGGGTTAGAGGGAATCGGAGGGTGAAATATCCATTGTTTATGTATTCTACGGGGAATAATTTGGATACAATGGCGGCATTCGTATAGGTGGTGTTTTTCTCCGTGGGGAGGAATTCCAATCGCACCTGAGTATCGGTACGAGTTTGGGCACCGGTTTTATCAATTCTCAGACGGATCTCGCACCAATCGTCTTCTCCCGGCAAATACTCCAGGGGGAAAGAGGCTAAGTCACCATTCGAGGGTTGGGCGCTGTCGGGGTTCGCGGTTGCAACATAACCGTAGAAAGAGTCGGGGTAGTTGGTAGAAAAACGGAGAGCACCATTTTCAATGGCTTCTACCTTGTTATACTGATTTCCCCACCAGTTATCGATATCATCAAAGTCCACACCGCCGTAGACAGGGTTATTTTTATACCGATCGGTATCGTTATTGTCAAAGGCGAAGAACAGAACTCCCTCATCCGATGTGGGATCGTAGGTGCTCAGATTTGTTTCCCGATCCTGAGTGTCTGTTTCAGTAGAAAAGTGGGTGTTGTATCGGATACCGTCATCTTCTACAGGGGCATTTTCGGGATCGTCTACGTCTTCTTCCTCGTCGGGATCCTCCTCGGGATCGCTTTCGGGGAGGGATTCCGGGGGAACTTCTTCTTCGATCTCTTCTACGTATTTTTCAGACAGAGTCAGTTCACCGGCATTTGCAAGGGCTTCTCCTTCATAATACATGATCGTAGCGGGAATGATGCGGATCTCAACGGTGAGGTAGCAGGGATTTTCCATAACGGGATCCTTTACCAACAGCAGAGCAAAAATAGTCTCGATCCCCGTTACACTGCCGTTGGGAGAGAAACGGATGGAGTCAAAGCTGTAGTCAAATTCGCCATAGGTACCCGGTGCGGTAGTGCCTTCTTCCTTCAGATACACGGTGCCCGGTAGTTTAAAGAGGAACTTTCCATGCTCACCGCCGAATATAATGCCTGCATAGCTCAGACTGACGGCATCCGGGTCATAGGTCACGGTGCTCAACAGCTCACCCATGGTAAATACCACGGGCTTTCCGTAGTCTATGACGATCTCCAGGGGCTCTGCGGTGATGGTGTTCATGGACTGAACGTTCAGGTTACGGATACCGTAGCCCGCAGTGGCATCCTCATAGGTAAAGCTGTCAGTGGATATCTTGCTTGCAATGGGGGTAAGTGAGGTATAAACCGTGTTGGTATATCCACCCACAGAGGCAGATACCGTCCTGTGGAAGCCGTAAATCGATAGCTGTATATTGGCAGGCAGACCCAGTTTTAAGAGAGCCTTTGCCTGATCTGCCGTCAAACCCGTCACCCGATAGGCAGAAGTTGTGCCCAAAGGAATGATGGTAGAGGTATTATTGATGGCGTTACGGATAATACCTTCTGTTACAGCATAATTATTACTTTGGGGTGTACCGCTGTAAATCTCGTTTGTCTGGGGATCATAGCTACGGTAGACGAATATCAGATCCCCAACATTTGCCGTAGCGTTCAGAGTGATCTCACTTTCGGACAGGGTAACACCTAATTCAGGGTCTTGAAAGACCAGGTGCTGTGCTCCGTATTCGTTACGGTTCAGGAGCTTGAAGCCGTAGCCGACTTCTGTTTTATCGGCTACTACGGAGCCTTCCTTAATGTCTTTGCCGATGGTGCCCGAGGTAGTGTATTCGTACTGTACCTTATCTGTGACGGCACCTGCAGGCATCATTTCGATATTGGTTCTGAAATTCAGGTTAATGCCTTCGGAACGGCGTTCAACCAGGAACATATCGAAGGTACAAATGTCACCGTCCTCTAAATGCAGATGGGATGCATCACTGCTGTTGAGAAAAACTTTGCGGTTGGCAGGGGAGTGCATACCGCCGATGTCCGCAACCAGCTTTCCGTTAATGAAGAAGTAAACGTCATCGTCACCGCTGAATTCAAAATTCAGATTCTTCTCTTCGTAATACACGAAGGAGCTCTTCAAATGGTACATAACACCGTAATTGCGTACGGGGTAAATGTTGGAGGCGGTATTTTCTATCAAACCGGTAGAGTTGTTACCTAACATAGAGGGGGACTCAAAACCAAGCTCCGCCGCGGCATTCAGGGTGGGAACCGTTGAGCCGGAGGATGTGGTCAGATTGTAATTAAAGATCACACCGGAATTGACGGCTCTGCCGTTTGCCTTATCCGAGGAGAATTGATAGTACCCTGCCTCATCCTTCAGCAGACGGAGGGTGGATAGCTCATGGATTTTGACGTTGTAGGGGAGGGCGTAGGTAGTAGAACCCTTGGTTACGGTCTCCACAATGTCATCGGAGGCAGTCTGACGCCATATGTTGGTCAGCAAGTAATATGCCAGGTCATAGCAGGTGGAAATCTGATCAAAGCGCAGAATACCCCCGTTATCCTTGGTAGACAGCTTGTTGATGGTATCGTTGTAGGAGCCTAAGGGATATGCGTTTGCCGTGACGTTAGACTCGGGTCTGTTGTTGGTAGCGGTCATTCCCAGGGGATCGACCAAAGTCATGAATGCGGAGTTCCAATAGGTATCGAAGTCCTCTTTCCCATAATCCCCGCGATAGGATGTCCCATTTGCAGCGGGATCCGTAAAGGTGTGGTGTTGCGTACTCAGGGCCTTGGCTACATAGTCGATGGTTTCTTTTCGGTATACGATCTGACCGTTTACCAGTTCCGGCTCAATGAGTCCGTAGGTGTAATTATAGTAGCTGGGATCGTCACTGGGCCGAATGGTGCCGGGGAAGGGAATGCCATCGAAGGATGGGGGACAGCTCTCAGACAGGGAATACGCAGTGCCAACATTCCAGTTTTCGAATATAATACCGTCTCCACGGAAGTCCAGTACTTCCAGAGGAATATCCATATAGGAATTGGGTTTCTTTTCGATCTCCAACAGATTCATGTAGGAGGTAAGATCCTTTGCATAGTTGTCGCAGGTGATCTTGGTTGCGCTGTTGGGGTTATCGTCGAAGGTGTTGTAATTGGACTTATATACAGCCATGGCGTTTTCCAAAAACTGCAGGAACTCCAAATAAGTATCCGCAGGGATCAAATGATCCGAGTTTGCTCCCGTTACATAGGACTTTGCCTTCAACAAAGTTTTGTACAGTTCCAGGGTAGAGGGGGAGATTCGGTAGAATTTCCAAACAATACGGTAGTTGGCCTGTCGCTGGGGATCGGATTTAGCAACACTCAAGTTACGATCCTCACGAACGATCTGGCTCATGGTATGGGCGGAGATGGTGTTGTTCTTTTGGTCAACGCCGAACCAATAGGTATGCTCACTGCCACCGGTAGGATTCAGCTTATACAGCTTAGTGGATGCAGTGGAGTCGTTGAGCTTGAAAAAAATAGGGAAGGCCTTAGAAGAATATTTCAGTTCGCCGTCACCGTCATCGCAGGAGAGATAAGGGGTAGAACTCTTCCCGGAATATAGAAATTTGATATTATAAACGGGATCCGATGTGGAGGGGATAGAGGCTATACTGAGATAGGGACCGTATTTTTCATCACCGGACCAGGTTTCTTTTCGGTTATACTCCCATTTGATATAACCTGCCCAGCCTTTATAGGTCGTGCCGTCCAATTTTTCAGAGTATGATGTATTTCTGGTAATGCTTGCTGTATTACTGACGATCTCGACGGCATAATCTAAGGTGGTAATGGCTTTGCCGTCTATGGTACTCAGTTTTACGCCACTGACGACCGCAGGGAGAGAATACAAATATTTGTAATCCACAGCACCGTGGGAGTCCTTGCCGAAGGAGTCGGCCGTCAGTCTATCCTTTTGGGTGCCGGTTCCTTTGGTAGGGTTGATAATTTCATAGTTACTCTCTCGACCGACGATCATAAAGTAGGTGCCTTGCAGATTCTTGATACTGCCGGCATCAATGATCTTTCTCTCGTTCGTGGGGATGGTAAAAGAATTATACTGGGTATTCAGACGGGAAAGGGCGGCAGTGGTATCACTTGCCACATCCTTGGTCCGGGGCTTGTCTGCCCATGCGGAAAAGATCCCGACCTGTGGCAATAACCCTACCACAGTACACAGCACCAATATCAGTGCCAACCATCTTTTTGCTATCATGGCTATACCTCCGTTTGCACACAATTATAGTAAATCAATCGATTTTTTAGTAAAATTTGTGGGATTTGTCGAGAATAACGTGACTGATCGCTGCTTTAGATCATTTCCTTAAAAAAATTTAAAAAAAACGAAAAAAAGACTTGCTTTTTTTCGAATCTTCTGCTATAATCATCCATGCAAACGGCGTTGCCGTATAAATGGGGGTATAGCTCAGCTGGGAGAGCGCTTGAATGGCATTCAAGAGGTCAGCGGTTCGATCCCGCTTATCTCCACCAA
>JAZREB010000048.1:0-4152 GCA_045660585.1 Faecousia sp.
GCAGTTTTCACGGAGATATTTTCTGTCAGAGCAAGGAAGAGTCCGATGGGAATACCCGTCGGTATTTCCGAGGACGATGACGATGCTATGGCTGAAAAGATCCTGTGAAAACCTATCGGGGTTCGACTCCCCTCAGCTTACATTTCCTTCCGTTTCCATGGTCACATGACCGATCCCATGATCCCCCATTTCCTGACGAACCTGTTCCTTGATCTCATAGGGATCCCCTTCAATGACCAGATGCACCGTTAAGTAGTGATTCTGTCCGTCTAAGCTCCATATGTGTACATGGTGGACTTCCGTAACTCCGGGAATATTCCCGATATGCTCTTTCACTTCCTCCACGGAGATCCCGCGAGGTGTTTTTTCAAGAAATACGTCCCCAGCCTCTCTCAGCATCCGAATTGCGTTTATAGCCATAAATACACTGACCCCAACAGAAATCACAGGGTCTATAAACTCCCAACCCGTAAATCTTATGACGAGAGCTCCAACCAAAACCGCAAGCCAGCCCAATACATCTTCCAGCATATGCAGACTCACTGCCCTCTGATTGAGAGACTCTCCCCTGCGAGTAAAGAATACACCGCAGAAATTAACAACCACTCCCACAATGGCAAACAGGAGCATCCCCCTGTAATCGATCTCTACAGGGGCGAATAATCTGCCTATCCCTTTATAAATCATGGTAGCGGAGCCTATCAAAAGGATCAGCGCAGTAATAAAGCCACCCAATACAGAATATCTCCCATATCCATAGGTATACAGTTCGTCCGGTTTTCCCTTGCTCTTTCGTTCCAAGAAATAGGCAAATCCAATGCTGATCCCATCCCCTAAATCGTGGATGGCATCGGACATAATGGCCATACTGCCCGTATAGAGTCCACCAAAAAACTCAAATACAGCAAAAGAGATGTTGAGAAGAAAGGCAATTAAAATATTTCGATCTGTTTTCATAGTTCCTCCTATTGACGAATCCATCTAAATGATATACAATGAGTTTGTTACAGAACATATCGTTCGGTAAAATTATATCATGCCCCGGAAGAATATCAACATACGTTCCTGTGTGGATATTCATTACCGAACAAATTTAAGAAATTGTATGGAGTTGCTATGGACAGACGACAGAGAAAAACGAGAGAAGCCATTTTCCGCGCTTTTACGACCCTGGTTGCGAAAAAGGACTATAGCCAAATCACCGTAGGCGAGATCATCGCCGAAGCAGACGTTGGCAGGGCGACCTTTTATGCCCATTTTGAAACCAAAGATTTTTTACTGAGAGATTTTTGCGAGGAATTGTTCTGTCATATCTTCGATACAGAAGATGACAGTGGACATGACCATAAGCATATTTTCCAATGCGAGGGAGCCGATTCCCCATTTCTGCATTTATTCCGTCATATCTACAGGAATGATCGAAACATCGTGGCTCTGCTCTCCTCCCCCAACAACGATCTGTTCTTGCAATATTTCCGCAAAAATTTGGATTTTCTTGTACAGAGCCACATGGATCTTTTTGCCCTCAAAAAAAGGGCCACTGTGCCGGAAGAATTTTGGAAGAACCATATCCTGTCCACTTGGATAGAAACCATCCGCTGGTGGATCCGCAACGGCATGAAGGAAAGCCCGGAAGTCATTACGGACTATTTTTTTAGTGTCCTATAAGAACAAAGCAGGAAAATCAAGCCTATAACACGTCAAAAAACGGTGTGCAAGTGCTGCTTGACACAAGCAAGTATGATATTCTTTACAATTTCCTGCTACCTGTGCTATAATACCCCCGCAAGAAAGGAGTTGTTTTTATGACCGTCGGAGAAAAAATACAATACTACAGGAAGAAGCTCGGACTGTCTCAAGAAGAACTGGGGCAAAAAATGCTCGTCAGTCGTCAGACCGTAAGCCTCTGGGAAATGGACAAAACCCTGCCTACTGTTGATAATCTGATCCGTCTCAAAGAATTCTTTTCCGTTTCTGTGGACGATCTTTTGAGCGATACGGAACCCACCATGGAAATTCCGACAGAGCCGAAAGAGACCTATATTTTCCAATACGAGAAAAAGGATTTGCAACAGATTTTCAAAAAAGAACAATTTCGGTTTATCAGGGGTCAGATAATAAGCACCCTGGCTTCCATTGTACTATTTATCTTCTTTGTTTCCACAGACGCTCCCGAAATTATGATCGGCATGCTCTTAGGCTATGTTTTAACAAATACGCTCTTCAGTATCAGGGGCTTCTATGCTTATAAAAAAACACGGAAGAATACCGAAAACAGAATTTTAAAAAACACCTATTCTTATGAGCTTTTCCGGGACTATTTTATAGTAAACATTTCCCGAAAGGGTGAAGTCATAAATACGGACAAAATACACTATGATGATATAGGGAAAATCGAAACCGTAGAAAACTATTTCCTCATACACGTGGAAAGACAATGCTATATCATGAAAAAAGATTGCTTGGATCCCGAATCTGCCCTAATGACCATATACAAAAATTCTCCCAATAAGGAGGAAGAAAAACAGCCCTGGGATAAATTTAGGACGGTTTCTCTCCTGCTGTTCCTCCTTTCCATTGGCACCATAGGGGGAGCAATGCTTGTAGTATTTATATTGACCGGACTCAATAAAGCAATAACAGAAAACATGTGGGCATTTTTCTTGTTTTTGCCCATTCCCATAGCATCTATCCTATATGGTTTTTATCTGAAGAAAAAGGGATACAAGTATAAAAAGAATATCATCGTAGGGTTTATTATGGCGATCGTACTATGTATCTACGGATCCTTCACCTTTCTGTTCGGCAATGTGTATTCCCATAGTGACGCACCCATAGAAAAGGCGGAGTATTTATTGCAGATCGACATTCCACCCCATTCTCAGATCAACACTCAGGATTGGACCGTAGGAACCCAGAATGTACCTCGGGGCTATATTTATTCTACTACGGACATTTACTTTGACGATGGGGATGTAAAAGAATTTGAAAGCAGTCTGGACGTAGATGATAAGTGGCTCTCTTCCATCCCTGCCGGTATCGTAGGCATCACATCCGATTTCTGCGAAACTCATACAAGTGATTACTACATTATATACAACAAAGATACCGGGGAATTCAATAAATTACCTCCGGAAAACGGAACATATGACTTTATAAATGTCCTATATAATGCTGAAAACAATACAATGAAATTGGTGGAATATCAAATAGAGTATGTAGAGTAAACACCATGAGGCACACTCCGTAAGGAAGTGTGCCTCAATTATTGCCCGTATATACAAACATATCGAAGTCGCATTTTTGTGAAGTATCGGTTTCGCCGATGTGAAGTTATGGCTGGCGCCATAGTGAAGCTTTGCGATTATGCAGTGAAGTACTGCGTAGCAACTTCACGATGCGTAGCATCACTTCACGTGCCGCAAGGCACACTTAGTTGAAAACGAAAAAGAACCTAAGAATAAAGAAATCCTTTTCTCTTTTTATAAATCAAATTTTTCTTGTATCATTTTTGCAACCACATCGGGCGGAAGATTTGAATTGTCAATTTTAATATAGTTATTAAACGGAATTTCACCATCAAGACTTTCAAGGCGATATTTGGTATCATCGTTGATAAGTCTTTGGTTCGACACTTCAATGTCCCTTTTCGATGCTTTGTTCAGCAAACGGTTTTCAGTAACATTTCGTTCTAATCTAATTTCACGGGGAGCAACAAGCTCCACATAGTAAAATTCAGTATTGTATGGTTCAAAAATGCTTTTCACACATTCAATATAATCCCAATCCCCTTGTTGGTCAAAAGCCCACATATATGTAAAAATCATTCCATAACAATCCGATTTCGCAAATTCTTCAAAAACGACCTGACGCAATCTGTTGATTGCCGTTGTGTTATATTGGCCAAAAATTTCTATTACAGGTTCAATGGTCATATGATTATGAAATAACCTCAATCCCGTAAGCTTCATAAGTTCCTGTCCAACAGTCATTTTACCGACAGCTGCATTGCCGATTATAAATAATAATTTCATAATTATATCACCGCCTTTCCGTGGGCATAAAAGGCCTCCCGAATATTTGCACCTACACTTGTACCGGAACGAACTAACTGATTTGTTAATATCGATTCCCTTTTATTGGTTTTAACAT
>JAZREB010000049.1:0-1287 GCA_045660585.1 Faecousia sp.
AAAAGGCCATTTTGCAAGGAAGATTTTTCCTCACAAAACAGCCTTATATTTTTTCTGCTTTCTATCCCTTACGGATTCGTGAGTCGGCGTAGCATTTCCTCCCGGTCATAGTCCAGGAAGTATGGCTCTAATTTGACATAGAACTCCTTCATTTTTTCGTGGGTCATAAAGACAACATCACAGCCTCGGTCATCGTAGACAGACAGGATGCACTCATTGGAAAAGGACACGAAGCTAAGCCCGTAACCCTCCCACTCGATCTCATCTTGGATCAGCGCCTTGTGGTCAAAGCCCTTGCCGTCCGAGTAACAGATCACACGGTTCCTGCGGCAGCGTTCCCTTTCGGGATCCTCGGGAGCAAAGTAGGTTTCTAAATCTCTCACCGTGAAATGCCGATACTTCCCCTGCATAAGAGACAGGAAACGGAGTTTTTGGGACTCTGCGCTGATTCGATTCTCGATGATCTCCCCATAGTCCTCGTCTTCCTCCGGCTCTCCGCTGAAACAGTAATCATAGATCCAATGGTCGAACAGGATGCAATCCGCCCCCTCCGGGAAGAGGATATCATAGATTTCCAAGGCACGCTTCTGCGCATTGCCCATATATTCCTCATCAGAGTCCCCAATGCCAAGCTCACACCGCAGAGCATAGGGATTCTTGTAAAAATAGGGCTGTAAATAGGAAAACTCCTTGCTACGAATTCTTTCTTCTACAATGCTCTTATGGCTCATGGTCTTGTCCTCCCAATTCCTTGAATAAAATTCGCGTATCGTCGCCCCAGTAGTCCACGCGGTTTTCCATATAGATATATCCGTATTTCTCATAGAGTCCTATGTGATCTGTTCCGATGTAAATCTTGGAATACCCCAGCTTGGCGGCTTCAGCCTCGCAATGGTTCAGAAGAAGCTGACTGTAACGATGTCCCCGATATTCCGGCTGTACAAAGACAAATCCGATCCACGGGGTCATAGATTCGTCTCTTATGGCATCCTGCCCCGTAAGGGTTCCAAAGGCCACAAGTTTCTCCCCATCCATCAGCAGATACAGAGCCCCCCAGCCACCCAGCATATCCAAAAATGTCCCTTCCCGAAGGAGCTTCCCCAAAAATCGGGCAGCCCCCCATTGACAAGCCTCCACCTGTACAAGAAGCTCTTCCTTCTTTTCCTCCTCAAAATAGTTCAGGATCTCCATAGTGCTTCCCTCAATAATGCCTACAGAGCCTGTGCGCTCTTTTTTACCGCATCTAAGAACTGTGCAAAAAGGGCTTGGGAGATTTCGTCGGGCTTC
>JAZREB010000050.1:0-9955 GCA_045660585.1 Faecousia sp.
AGATAAGGGTAATTATTACTACTTCACCCTGAACGGTCTGACGGCAGTTCACATGAACAACAAGCTCTCCTCCGTCCTCTACGGCACCAAGGAAGGTCAGGTCTATTGTTCCTCTGCAGACCTGTACAGCGTTGCAGACTATGCCTATTCTCAACTGAACAAGGCCGAAGGCATTACCCACAGCCTGAAGGTGCTCTGCGCAGACTTGCTACGCTACGGCGCAACGGCACAGATTTTCAAGGGATACCGTACCGATGCCCTTGCCGATCAGGCTATGACCGAGACGCACAAGTCCTATCTCAGTGACATCGAAGCCGTCACCTTCGGCAATACCAATCAGACTCTGACAGATCTGGAAAACCCCGTGATCACCTGGGCAGGCAAGGCTCTGAATCTGGAATCCAAGGTCTCTGTAAAGTACATCTTCAGCCTGGGCAATTACCAAGGCAATGTTGAAAACCTGATTCTGAAGGTTCACTACATCAACTACGCAGGTACCGTGTCTCAGGCGGTGGTCACAGGCCCCGAGCTCTATAATACCACCCTAAACCGCTATGCCTTCAGCTTCGACGGTCTCCTTGCCGCAGAGCTTCGCACCGTTGTGGATGTAGCGATCTACGAAGGCGACACCCAACTCTCCCCCACCCTCCGCTACAGCCCCCACACCTACGGCAACAACAAAGATGGTACCCTCTTAGACCTGTGCAAGGCCCTCTTCGCTTACTCCGATAGTGCAAAACTCTACTTTACAAAGTAAACTCCCCTAAGACCAAGGCTCTGTTGCGAGATCGTCTTCGCAACAGAGCCTTTTTCGTGCTACCCTTCCCGTTTGCAATTGTACCCCCTGTTTTTCCCGAAAGGATTTGACAGGTTCTGCTTTTACAGGTATAATCAAGGAGAAGTATACTTTTCGGAGGAACACCCATGGGAAAACGATTTTTTGTTTTAGGACTGATTCTTTTATTACTCACCTCTCTATTTATAGGGGTCTGTTGCAGCGGTGTCTCTGCTACAGGCTCTACACAGGCACCTACCAAAAGTGCAGAGAGCGAAACTGCCCAAACACGGGCCTATTACGACATCTGTAAGAGCATTCCCCACTATGACAACTGCAATTCCATGCAGGGTATGGCAGTTCTGGGGGATTATATCTACACTGCCAAGAAAAACTCCGGGGATAACAACGGTGTCATTTTCCGCACAGATCGTTTCACCGGCAAGAATGTGCAGATGACCATAGACGGAGCCCAATCCGTTACTTACCTGGGTCATGCAAACGATATGTGCGCCGCCCAAGTGGGCTCTGATTCCTACCTCTTTGTCACCTCTATGAAAAAGAGTGTGGAGGCCCTTGTAGCCTTCCGCATTTCCGGCACCAAGCTGTCGCTCCTGGGCATCTATAACATTTATACCGGAGGCGGATCCAAGCTGACAGTGTCCGGCGTAGATGTATACAGCGTTGGGGAAACCTCCGTGACCCTGCTCCTTGCGCAGGGAGATCTGGTATTTAAGGGAACCATTGATCTCACCGCCCCTGCGGGAAATGTATACTGCCCCCTTGCCTTCCAGGTGGACGAAGCCCACATGCTGGAAATCGCAAGACAGGCCTGCGGTAATCCCGATCTGGAATTGACCATTCAGGGATCCGCCTTCTATAACGACACCTATTATATGCCCCTTACCCTCCATCACAACCACACTACGCAGATCAAGGCCGACAATCACGCAGACTCCACCTCTGTTATCGTTGCCTTCCCCAATATTGCAGATGCCATTGCTGTAATGGATCGCAGTGTTAAGGCATCTCTTTCCCAAACCGTCTACATCCCCGATGCAGGAGAAATGTTCTTTGAGGTCGAGAGCGTGGACTTTGCAGACGGGATCCTGTACTTTTGCACCAATCGGGTACGAATCGACAATTCCATTACTACAGTATCCCTCCTGTTGGATCCCGGTGTAGATACAGGGATCTTTAACCGTCGGGCTTCCTTCCGTCAGGACGGCATATATATGCTCAGCGGTGCCAATGCAACGGATCATTACCTCTACGATCCCGGTGCAGAGGATAAACATATCGAAGGTGGCAAATATTCCGCAGGTATCAATACCTATTTCGGCTTAGAGAGTAACGGAGAGGGCTTTTACTACATCCGCAGTATGCTGACCAAGGAATATCTCACCGTAAACAGCGACTGCACTGTTACCAAAAGTGCCAAGAAAGAAAACGATCCCTCTCAGCTCTTCTGCCTGACCCAGGTCAACTGGCCCAACGAACCGGGCCATGTTGCCATTATTTCCCTTCTGAATTATCAGTATCTCAATAACGAATCCGGCACTACCAAAGCCATTACCACAACAGGTGGCAAGACCTTCCGCCTGAAAAAGATAACAGACACCGCCACACTGGAGACCTATCTTTTCGACTACAATCTCTACACCGCCTGCTATCCGGAAGAAACTGCAACCATGACCGAGGCACAGGCAAAAGCCCACTTTACCTCCACCGGAAAGGCAAAGGGATACATTGCAAGTATTTTCTTCGACCCGGAATACTATCTGTCCACCAACCCCGATGTAGCCGCCAACAGCACCTACGGCACCTATGAGGGCGCCTATACCCACTTTGTGGAATACGGCTTCTGGGAGGGACGGCAGGGCTCCCTGTTCTATTCCGTCAACGAATATCTCCACAGCGGAAACGACAAACTCAAAGGTGGCGATTACCCCGACAAGCTGTTCTACATCCGCCACTTTAAGCAATACGGCGCAAACGAAAGTCTCACTCGTGCAGATCGTTACGGCTCCGATGAATTCGCCATCCAAAAAGTCGTTGCTGAATTCGCCCTGACCCCTACGTGCGGTTATGACTTCCTTGTGGATTATATCAGTCGGAATGTAAAATTGTCCCAAATAACCACCCAAAGGGAGTTGGAAGAGCTCCTCTTTGATTGGCAGTATTATTCCTCCAAATATGCTACCGCCCTTTCCGAAGAAAAGGTGAAGAATTTTCCAGGTAATACCTACACTGAAAAGCTCTATTCCCACTGGCTCCAATACGGCATTAAAGAAGGCAGAACTGCCAGCCCCTATTTTGACCAGACCTATTACCGCCAAACCTACACCGACGGTGGCGCCACCAATGCAGAGGCCTACGAGCATTTTGTAACCGTAGGATTTTGGGAGGGTCGCAAGGGCTCTTCCTACTATGACGGAACTGCCTACCTCTACGGCTTACGTCCCGATCCTCAGGTACTGTGCCCCCATAGTGCCCCTGTTACTGCCGTCTACAGTTCCACCTGCTCCGCAAGCGGAACCCGAGCCACCTACTGCTGTAGCTGTCATAAGGTCTTGCAGACCGTCGCCCTCCCCAAAGAACCCCATACCGAGGTTAAGGACAACGCTGTTGCCCCCACCTGTGTAGAGCCGGGCTTGACTGAGGGAACACACTGTGACATCTGCAAAACTGTCCTGCGTCCTCAGGAATCCATTCCCCCCAAGGGACATACCTCCCTTACCGACTCCCCGGTCTCCCCTACTTGCACCGAAAGCGGTCTGACAGAAGGTGCCCATTGTTCTGTCTGTGAGACAGTTCTCATCCCTCAGAGCACCATCGCCCCCACAGGTCACACTTCCGTAAAGGATCCGGCAGTGAGCCCTAACTGCACCACCACAGGCCTGACTGAGGGCTCCCACTGCAGTATCTGTCAAGTGATCCTGAAAGCACAAGAAGTCATCGCCCCCACAGGCCATGCAGAGGTCACGGATCCCTCCCTTTCCCCCACCTGTATCGAGCCGGGTCTCACCCAAGGAAAGCACTGTAGCACCTGTAAAGAGATCCTGACTCCCCAAGAGATCCTTCCCCCCACAGGTCATAGCGCTCTGTTCCTGCCCAAGGATGAAACTACCCACATTCTCAAATGCTCCAATTGCGGTAAATCTACAGAAACTCCTCACAGCTATCTTGACGGTCTGTGCTTCTGCGGTAGGGAGGAACCCAAAGCCCCCGCAGTAGAAAGTTCCTGGAAATTAGGACATACCCTAAATCTGGCAAGCGACATTTCCGTAAACTTAGCCGTTTCCAAGGCCCTTCTGTCCGGCTTTGACATGGATAGTGTCTATGTCCTCACAGAAGTCGATCTTTACGAAGGGAACGAAAAGACCGGTGTCAAAACCCTGAAGCTCCTCCCCACAGAGCAGGGGAACTACTATTACTTCACCCTGACCGGCATGACCGCCGTCAACATGAACGATCGGATCCGATCTGTCCTCCACGGGGTTAAGGATGGGCAGGCGTACTACTCCCCCACAGACGACTATAGCATTGCAGACTATGCCTATTCCCAGATGAACAAAGCCGGCAACTCCCAGAGTCTCAAGACTCTCTGCGCAGACCTCCTGCGCTACGGTGCAAAGGCACAGATCTACAAATCATACCGCATGGACACCTTGACAGACAGCAAGATGACAGACAGCCACAAGGCCTTCCTGTCCGATATGGATGGGATTACCTTTGGTAATACCAATGAGACTCTCACCGATCTTTCCAATGTTCCTATCCTGTGGAAGGGTAAGGCTCTCAACTTAGACTCCAAGGTATGCTTAAAATTCGTCTTTGCCATGGGCACCTACACCGGGGAGCTGTCCGACCTCAGCCTCCGCGTCAGCTACACAGACACTAAGGGTGCAGAAAAGACCGTAACCCTTACCAATGCGGAGCTGTATAACGCTACCCTCAGTTACTATGCCTTCACCTTGGACACCCTCCTTGCCGCCGAACTCCGTTCTATCGTTACGGTGCAGATCTACCACGGAGACACGCCCGTCTCCTATACCCTCCGCTACAGTGCCGACACCTACGGCACAGGCAAAACCGGCACCCTCTCGGATCTGTGCAAAGCCCTCTTCGCCTACTCCGACAGCGCAAAGGCGTATTTCGCAAAATAATCATTCCCAATACCGGGGCTGTCCAAAGGGCAGTCCCGGCATCCTTTTTCCAAGATATTCCTTGACAAGCTAAAACCGAAATGATATGCTTTCTTTATCCGGATATTCCCTTAGAAACAGGAGGTTTTTTATATTGAAACGGATTTTCTCTCTGATTCTCATTTTCGCTGTTTTGGCGGGACTTTTACCTGCTGTGGCGCTGCCTCACGCCGATGCCGCTGTGACAAGTCCGTCTGCATCAACAATTCGTTCTTTGTTCGAAGCCAGGTCCCAGAACATCCATCCCCGAATCATGGCAAATAGCGACGATTTCGCTCGGATTCGCAGACTTGTGCAGACAGACCCTTATATGAAAATGTGGTATACGCGTATTTACAGCTACAGCGTGGATACCCTGACAAAGCCCCTGTGTATTTACGAAAAGCCCGACAACAAGAGTATCCTCACGGTTTCCAACGAGGCAACCTTCCGCATCACCTGGCTGGCCATGACCTATCAGATCAGCGGTGAAGACCGTTTTGCCAAACGGGCCGTAGAGGAAATGATCAATGTCTGCTCTTTCAAAGATTGGAATTCCGCCCACTATTTGGATACCGCCCAGATGAGCTACGGTGTGGGCATCGGCTACGACTGGCTGTATCACTATATGAGTACTTCCCAGAGAAAGTCCGTCCGGGACGGTCTGTATAAAAACGGCATTGCCACCCAGGATCCCCCTCCCAATAACGCCATGCAGAAGGTCAATAACTGGAATCCATGGTGTAACGGCGGCATTTCCGTTGGTGCCGCGGCTATTTTCGAGGACTACCCCGCCGAATGCTCCACCATTCTTGCAAACGCCGTAAAGAATCTCCCCCTATCCTTCCAGTATGCCCCTGCCGGCTCTTATCCCGAAGGTCCCGGGTACTATATTTGCGGTGTTGCCTTTACGGTATTTCTGATCGAGACCCTGGAAAGTGTGTTGGGTACGGATTTCGGTCTGTCTCAGGAACCGGGCATTCGGGAATCCGGCTCCTATCTTTTAGGTATCAACGGATATACCAATTGCTTTAATTTCGGTGACGGTGGCTCCCCCTTCCGGGACAGCGCCATTTTGCACTGGTTTGCCAATTACTATAATATGCCGGAGCTTTCCCTGTTCCAGCGAGAATACCAGAGCACCAACAGCCGCTATGACGAATATCTTGCCCTATTATGGTATAACCCCGATTTGGTCGAGGGGCTCACCTCTGCTGACCGTCCTATGGATCACTTCCTGCTCAGTGACTATTATGAAAGCATTGCTTCCTTCCGTAGCTTCCCCGGCAGTGACGCTCAGGTCTACGCCGCTATCAAATCCGGCAACAATCAGACAGGTCATACGGATTTTGACGTAGGTACCTTTGTTATGGAAGCCATGGGGGAACTGTGGTTCATGGATCTGGGAAAGGACAATTACGGTCTGCCCGGTTACATGGATCGCAGTGAAAACGGCGGTCGTTGGGTCTATTACCGCACCAGAGCAGAAGGGCAGAACACCTTAGTGGTGAATCCCGATTCCACCGGCGGTCAGATTTTTGATGCAAAATGCCAAATTACCGATTATTTCAGTGCCTATGACGGTGGCTATGCCATCGTGGATATGAAGGATGCCTACGACGGTTACGGGGTCAAATCCGTTCGCCGCTCTTTGGCTCTTTTCGACAATCGTACCCGTGTTCGTCTGAGAGACGAGATCAATTGCTCTTCCGCTTCTACCATTTACTGGTTTGCCCATACAAAAGCAGATATCTCCATTTCTGCCGACGGCAAAACCGCTACTTTAACCCAAAACGGCAAGAAGCTCATTGCCCAAATCGCTACTCCCGACGGGGCAAAGTTCACCACAATGGACGCAAAGCCCCTGTCCTCCTCCCCCAACCCTTCCGGTCAGGATGCTAATGCAGGGATCCGCAAGCTGGTTATTAAGCTGACTAAGACCACCTCTGCATCCATTACCGTATTCTTCACCCCGGCTTTAACGGGCAATGAGGAAAGCAACTCCCTGCCTACTTACGGTATTACCAATACTTATAAGCTCCTAAAACAGTACGATCCCGCAACCTCCCTTGTGCCCAACGAACAGGGCATTTACGAAATCAGCACCCCGGATCAGCTCTGCCTCCTCTCTGACATGGTAGCACAGGGTAACAGCTTCTCCGGCAAAACCGTTGCTTTAACACAGGATATTAATATGCTGGGCAGGAGCCTCCTTCCCATCGGCGGCAACAGCACAGACCTATCCTTCTCCGGCACCTTTGACGGACAAGGCCATATCATCAAGAATCTGCAAGTTTTCGAGCCGGAGGGGGAAGGTGTAGGCCTCTTCGGAAAGGCTTCAAAGGCTACGATCCGTAATTTAGGCATTTCCGACGGTCTGGTCATAGGCGGAAAAGCCACAGGCGGTCTGATAGGCCTGGGAAGCAATGTTACCATAGAAAATTCCTTCAGCCGCTGTAACGTTATCTCCTACGACAGCTTCGGCGGCGGTTTGGCGGGACAGTTAGGTGGTACAAGCACCATTCAAAATTCCTATCACAACGGCTATGTAAAAGTCTCCGGAAATGTAGCAGGTGGTTTGGCAGGCTATCTTTCCAGCTCAACCACCACTACCATAGAAAATTGCTATCATGTCGGTAATCTCACGGACAGCTCCGGCAGAGCCGGTATGGTGGGACACTATAACACAGAATCCAGCCCCATCGCAAAACTCATTATTAAGAATTCCTATTCCACCACAGCCTTAAAGGGCGGCGATATCGTTGCCAATTCCGCTTTAGAGAGTTTCTCCGGGAACAAACGCCTTACGGAGTCCCAGCTTGTCTCTGCCGCAGTTTCCTTGGGAACAGGCTACATATACGACTGTGAATGGGAAAACGGTGGCTATCCCGTCCTTTCTTGGGAATGTGACACCCTGCTTCCCGAAGATCTGGTACTGACCACAGCCTCCCAGCTTCGGCTGCTTGCCTACGAGGTCAACAGTGGCACGTCGGATTTTTCCGGAAAGGTCGTCCTTCTGGGTAAGAACATCGATTTAGAATCCAGAGAGTGGATCCCCATCGGTGGCAACAATGCCGAAGACAGCGGCGGAAAGTCCTTCCGTGGCACCTTTGACGGGCAGGGCTACAGTGTATCCAATGTCTATATTTCTTCCGGCTACCATTACGTTGGCTTCTTCGGCAACGTGGTCGGCAACGTAATGAACTTCGGCATCAAGACCGGTAGCATTTCCGGCGGAAACAAGTCCGCCGGCTTGGCAGGCTATTGCCGAGGCACCGTTTCCGCCTGCTACAGCCGTGCTACTGTCTCCGGCACCGCTAACGCAGGCGGACTGATCGGCATGACCGGAAAAATTCAAATTTCCGAATCCTATGCAGTGGCTTCCGTCACCGCAACAGGAAACGCCGGTGGCCTTATTGGCTATCTTTCCAGCGCCGCTACAGATTCCACCGTCACCAATTCCTATGCCGCCTGCTCCCTGTCGGGAAAAACCTGCGGCGGTCTGATCGCATCTGTCAACACCTCTGCAACAGGGGTTACGGTCACCAATTCCTATGCTCTCAGTGGGGCTTCCTTCTTAGGCTCTGCTACAGGCTGTACCCTGAAAAACGCATCTTCCCAATCTGCGGAGAATTTGAAGGCTAAGGCTGAGACCTTGGGTACGGCTTTCCTCCTCGATTCCTATATCCCCCAAAACAGTGGGTATCCCGTTCTCACCTCCTGTACATATAAAACTCCCAATATGGCAGTCTTGACCCCCAACCAAGAGGGGATCTACGAAATCCGTACGGCACAAGAGCTCCGTCAGCTTGCCTATATGGTCAACGTATTGGGGAACACCTTCGCCGGAAAGACGGTGCAGCTCCTTTCCGATATGGATCTGGAAAACGAAGAATGGATCCCCGTTGGTGGAAACGCTGTCGTAAGTGGCGGAGCCTGTTCTAAATTCTCCGGCATTTTTGACGGCGGTGGCCATAAGATCTGTAATCTGACCATCTCCGGTGGCAATTACTACGTTGGCTTCTTCGGTCGTCTGGAAAAAGGACAGGTTCATAACTTAGGCATTGACAGCGGTATGGTTATGGGTACCAGCCGCGTCGCAGGCTTGGTTGGCTCCTTTAATGGTAGCTCTCTCATTTCCGGTTGCTATAATAAAGCCAATGTATTCGGTCAGTCCAATACCGGCGGTATTGTGGGTATGTCCGGTGGGGAAAACAGCCAAATCTTAAATTGCTATAATACCGGCTCCGTTGGTTCTAACAGCAATGACGGCAACGGCGGTATTGTGGGCTATGTCTCCTCCTCTACCAATGGCCTTCTCATACAAAACTGCTATAATACCGGCATTGTAGGCAGTGGTATTGCTGCTCTGATCAACGAAAGTGCTACCTTGACTGTAGATAACTGCTTCACCCTCGATACGGTAGAGCTGACAGGCACGGGCGCA
Organism: Faecousia sp.; assembly: GCA_045660585.1. Classification (GTDB taxonomy): domain Bacteria; phylum Bacillota; class Clostridia; order Oscillospirales; family Oscillospiraceae; genus JAZOXB01. The sequence continues at coordinate 9,410 of JAZREB010000050.1, forward strand.
AATTTGACCCTGACAAACAGCAGCCGATTGACAGCAGTGGCTCTTCGAGAGGCTGCCTCTTCCTTGGGTACTGCTTACGCAGAGGATTTCTTCACCCGGAACCATATCTATCCCGTTCTGGCATGGGAGAACGGCGATCGCTCCACCACCATTGCAGAAGAAAATGGAGTATACGCCATCTATACTCCGGATCAACTGAGACTTGTCTCCTACGCCGTACGGAAGGGAAATACTTTCCAAGGGAAAACCATTGAGCTCCGTGGGGATTTAGACCTGCAAAACCTGCCTTGGCTATCCATTGGTGGCAAGGATGAAACCACGACCTACTATTTCCGTGGAACCCTGGACGGAAAGGGTCACCGGATCCATAACCTGAACTCTGTCGAACCGGAGTTGGGGTATGCGGGATTCTTGGGCGCAGTACGGAATGCAACGATCCAAAACTTAGGCATTGAAAGCGGCGTTGTAACAGGCTATACCCGCTGTGCTCCCCTTGCCGCTTATGTTCACGAAGGAAGCACCATCCGCAACTGCTATAATAAAGCA
>JAZREB010000051.1:0-7683 GCA_045660585.1 Faecousia sp.
GATCCTAAGGGTACTTATGTCGGATTAGAGAATTTCACAAACCTTTTAACCAACTCCATCTTCTGGCAAAACATGAAGAACACCGGTGTTTTCACCCTGTTCACCGTTCCCTGTGCCATGATCCTCGGCCTTATGCTGGCAGTCATGGTTTACAGCAAACTCATTAAGTATAAGACCTTCTACAAGGTCGCAATGTACATCCCCTACGTTTCTTCCATGGTTGCTGTTGCTTCTGTTTTCAGAATTCTCTTCAATGCAAACCCCAACAACAGCGTTGTAAACCAGGTCCTCATGAAAATCGGACTTCCCAAGGTTGACTGGCTTGGCGATCCCCAGTGGGCTATGTTCGTTATCATCCTGGTATCCATGTGGAAGAGTCTGGGCTACATCATGATCATCTATCTCGGCGGTCTGTGCGGTATTTCCGACGACGTCTACGAGGCCGCTGATCTGGACGCAGTTACTCCCTGGAAGCGTCTGACCAAGATCACTGTTCCCCTGCTGAAGCCCACCACCTTCTTCCTGCTGGCTACCGAAACGATCAGCAGTTTCCAAGTCTTTACACCTGTTAACATAATTACCAACGGCGGTGACCCCTACGGTTCCACCTCTACCCTGATCACCTATCTGTATAACGAAGGCTTTAAGGGTACCAAGGGCATGGGTAAGGCCAGTGCCATCTCCGTCATCATTTTTGTAATTCTCAGCATCCTCACCGTTATTCAGAAGAAGATGACGGACGAAGATTAAGGAGGTAAGACAATGAGCAAGAGCAAAGATTCCATCTCCTACAAGAACAGCATGTCTTACAAGGCAGTTACCAGAATCAAGAGTATTTTCCTGAACATTCTGCTGGTTATTATCACTGTAATCATGCTTACTCCCCTGCTTTGGACCCTCGCAACCGCCCTTTCCCCCAACACTCCCTATCCTCCTGCAACCCTCATCCCTCATGATGTAACTCTCATCAACTTCAAGGATGCTTGGTTCTTCCCCGGTAAGGTCGGTCTGAACCCCGATCTGACCATGGGTACCTTCCTGATTAACAGTATCATCGTTACCGTTACCATCACCGCAGGCGGTATCATCGTTGACTCTCTGGCCGCTTACGTCCTGGCATTTAAGGACTTCCCCGGCAAGAACCTGTGCATTTTCCTGGCTCTGGCTACTCTGATGATCCCCTCTTATGTTACTCTGGTTCCCCAGTACATCATCATGAGCAAGCTGAACTGGCTCAACACCTACCAGGCACAGATCGTTCCCTTCTTGGCATCCGGTATGGGTATCACCCTGTTCCGTTCCCACTTCCTCAGTGTTTCTAAGGAACTGGTTGAATCTGCTAAGATCGACGGCGCATCTGACTTCCGTATCTATTCCACCATTGTTATGCCCATCGCAAAGCCCATCATTGCTACCATGACCATCCTGAAGGCTATGTGGTCCTGGAACATGTACATGTGGCCCCTGATCGTTTGTGACAGCCCCGAGAGAATGCCCCTTCAGGTTTCCCTGGGTTACTTCTCCGGTACCTATGTCACTCAGTGGGGTCTGATGTGTGCAGGTATGCTTATCTCCATGCTGCCCCTCCTCATCGTCTTCCTGTGCTGCCAGAAGTTCTTCGTCGGCGGCATCCAGGCCGGTGCTGTTAAGGGCTAATACCGAACTGTAACGGTGACCTCTAAAAACATTTCCGGTGGAAATCGTTTTTAGAGGTCACTATGCAATTATACCCAAATTTTTACGATTCTGAAAGGTGAACCACATTATGAAGCTTTTCGCAGGTTATGACGGAGGCGGTACCAAGACCGCCTGTGTCCTCACAGACGAAGAAGGCCGACTCCTGGGCACAGGTATCGGTGGCCCCTCCAATTATCTATACTGTGGCAAGGAATTGGCCGCAGAATCCGTCCGCACCGCAACCGAGCAGGCATTTCGGGCAGCCGGCTTAGAGCCCCAAAAGTTAGATGCCGCCTACATGGCATCTGCCGCCATTCTTTTACAGCACGGGGATGCTCATGTTCCCTTCTTCAGCACCTGTATCGATGCAGATTTAGTCCTCTGTGACAGTGATATTTATCCCATCTGGTACGGCTCCGTTCGGGAAAAGCCCGCAGTTGTCCAGATCGCAGGTACCGGTGCCCTTACTTATGTTTGCAGTACCGAGGGCTTTACCCGTGTCAGCGGTTGGGGTCCCCTCTTAGGTGACGAGGGCTCCGGCTACGATGTTGCCCTCCGCGCCCTTAAGAAGGTCTGCCGTATGTATGACGGTCGCGAGCCCATGGATAAGGAGCTGGTAGACACCATCTTTGCCCACTATGAGGCAGAGTCCCCCTTCGGGATCCTCCGTGCTCTCCGTCAGGGCGACAACCGCAGTAATGTAGCATCTTGTGGCAAGATCATCTTCGATCTCTATGCCAAGGGCAACCCCACTGCAAAGGCTCTGTTAGAAGAAACCGCAGACGAGATCGCTCTGGCCATTACCACAGCAGCTTACAATTCCGAACAGCCCAAGCCCCTGCCTGCAGTCTTCTCCGGCTCTCTGGTACAGCCCGGTCGTGCTCTGTACCCCATGCTGGAAGAACGGCTCCTGCAGGAAGGCTCCCCCATCTCCTATATGTGCGGTCTTGAGGCCCATCCTGCCGCCGCCGCTGCCGCCCTTGCCCTCCACGCCCGTGGCTTGGATGAAGCCGGCGACGCCCTCCTGGAAAATGCAAAGGGGGTCATGCTATGATCGCCGGATTCGGTCGTGCAGACATCACCCCTACCAAGGCCATGTTCATGGCAGGCTTTGACCGCCGTAAGGATCCCTCCACCGGGATCTTAGACCCTCTGTATGTTTCCGTCCTTCTTCTCAAGGACGAACAGGATCAGCCCTTTGTATTCTGTTCTTTCGATGTATTGGGCGTAGATTCCAAACTCTGTGAGCAGGTTCGCACCCGCATTGCAAAGATCGTTAAGATGGATAGCAAGCGGATCTGGGTCAGCTCTACCCATACCCACAGCGCTCCCTCTCATATTTTCTCTACCGCACAATCCTACGATCCCGCTTTCGTGGCCGGTCTCCTTGACAAGGTAGAAGAAGCCGCAAAGCTGGCGGTTTCCGATTTGGCTCCCTATGCTCCCTATGTCGCCGAGACCCATGCTGTAGGCGTGGCTTCCCTGCGGAATCAGGGCAGAGAGGGTGCTGACTTCCCCATGCCCGTTCATGTGACCAAGCTGTGCCGTAAGGACGACTCCCTGTCCTTCTGCCTCTTCGCCTGCCATCCCACGGTTCTGGACGAAAAGAACACCCTGTATTCCAAGGACATCCCCGGTGCCGCCGCCAAAAAGCTCCCCAAGAATCAGTCCTGTATTTTCCACAACGGTGCCTGTGCAGACCTGTCCACCCGATTCACCCGTACCGCCTCCACTCCCAAGGAACTGGATCGTCTGGGTGGTATTCTGGGCAGTGCCATTGCAGATGCCCCCTACTCCCCCGGCACCACCTTCGGTGCTACCATTTCCTGTGTGGAAGAGGACATTTATCTGTGCCGTAGTGCCAGCTTAGATGGGGAAGAAAGAACCAATCTCCTCAACGCCCTCCGGGAAAAGGCAGAAGCCTGCGAGGATGCTCAGATGCGCCGAGAATACGATTCCCGTATGGCAGTTCTGGAACGTGCAAGCGTAGGTGCGGAGAAAGATCGCAAGATTCGTGTTGCCGCTGTAGATTTTGGCCCATTTATTTATATTTCTCTTCCCTTTGAGGTTGACAACAAGGATGGAAATGAGTTACAATTAACCTTGTCGGAAACTGCAGGCAAGCCTGTCTATTTGGTTTGCTACACCGGCGGTTACGACGGCTATCTGCCCAGCGGAAAACCCCTGAGCATTGACAGCAGTTACGAAGATATTGCCTCACGGTATTTACCTCAGTCCCGTGGGCAAGTATGGGAGAGTGCAAAAAAATGTGTACTGAACGCAAAAGTTTAACCACCTTAGAAGATTTCCTGGCCCGTCTGGAGCACTATGTCAACATCGACACACCCAGTGGCTATAAGGAAGGTCTGGATTTCCAATCCGCACAGCTCAAGGCCGAGTTCGAGGCCATCGGCTGTGAAGTGATCACCCACGAACGTGCCGGCGGCAACCTCTTAGAGTGCCGTCTGGGTACCGGCTCCAAGCAGATCCTCATGATCGGTCACATGGATACCGTATTCGATGTAGGCACCGTAGCAAAGCGCCCCTTCCGTCGGGATGGCAACAAGCTCTATGGCCCCGGTGTTCTGGATATGAAGAGTGGTGACCTGATGATCTTGGAGATCATGCGGAATCTGGCAGGCAAGATCCCCGAGGATTACTGCATCTGCGGCCTTCTCAACTGCGACGAGGAGATCGGCTCCAAGGAAAGTAAAGAAAAGATCATGGAACTGGGTAAGGCTTCTATTGCCTGTCTGTGCATGGAACCCTCCAAGCCCGGCTACTGCACCGTTGCCCGTAAGGGTCTGATCACCTTCCGTGTAAAGACTTCCGGCATTGCCGCCCACAGCGGTGTCAACTACCATCTGGGCTTCAGCGCTATCCAGGGTCTTTGCAATATTATTACCAAGCTCTATACCCTCCGTGATGATGAGGCTTGCATCTCCATCAACATCGGCGGTATGGTCGGTGGCGTAGACAAGGGCAACATTGTTGCCGACGCCGCCTCCTGCATTGGCGAGGTTCGCTACTATAAGCCGGAACTCACCGATGGCATTTTGGAACAGCTCAAGGAATTCACCGGTGACACCGGCGTTGACAATGTCACATCCGAGCTGGTGATCGAGGCCATCCGTCCCCCCATGCAGCAGTCCGAGGCCTCCAAGGCTCTCTACGAGCTGGCTCGTCAGGCCGCAGAAGCCAACGGCTTAGAGTTGGTTGGTCGTACCCATGGCGGTGGCAGTGACGGCTCCTATGTCGCCTATGTGGGCACCCCCGTTGTTGACGGCATGGGCTCCGAGGGCGAATTCAGCCACACTGTAGAAGAATATGTCCGTGTAGACACCCTTATGGCTCGTCTGCAGACCTGTATCGACCTCATCGCATCTCTTATGAAATAATTCTCTTACAAAGGAGACAATACAATGAATAAGCAATATTTACAGAACATCCGCGCCCTTCTGGACAAGCTGGAAAACACCCAGGAAGAAGTCATCGACAAGATCTCCGACATCTGCGCCAAGGCCATTTACGACGGACATCTCCTGTACTTCTTCGGCACCGGCCACTCCCACATGATCTGTGAGGAGCCCTTCTACCGTGCAGGCGGCCTTGCTTGCATCAGCCCCATTCTGGAGTCCGATCTCATGCTCCACGAAGGTGGCGCTAAGTCCAGCAGCTACGAGAGAGTCGAGGGTCTGGGCAATGTGGTCATTTCCCACACTGCCATCGAAGAAGGCGACATTCTCTTCCTCATCTCCAACTCCGGCAGAAACTGCGCAGTTATCGATGCCGCTCTGGAAGCCAAGAAGAAGGGTGCTATTACCGTAGCTATCACTTCCATGGAGCACTCCTCCAATGTTTCCTCCCGTCACTCCGGTGGCAAGAACCTGTATCAGGTCTGCGACTACATTCTGGACAACGGCGGTGTTTACGGCGATGCTTCCATCGAGCTGGAAGGCCTGAAGCAGAAGATCGCTCCCACCTCCTCCGTTCTGGACATCACTCTGGTCAATCTGGTCATTGCCAACACCACCGAGAAGCTCCTGGCAATGGGTATGGTTCCCCCCGTATTCACCAGTGCCAACACCGACGAAGGCGACAAGGCCAATAAGTCCATCCTGGAGACCTACCGTCCCCGTATCCGCATTCTGTAATTGATTTTTAAAATATAATCGGAGGTAATCCCATGAATCTGGAACTCAAGAAGAAAATCGGTCAGCTTCTGATCGCAGGCTTCCCCTCTCCCGAATTAGACGATCAGGCTAAGGCTCTGGTTAATGATTTCTATGTCGGTAACTTTGCCTTCTTCGGCAGAAATATCGTCACCCCCGCGCAGACCAGCAAGCTCTGCAGCGACGTAACTTCCCTGGTCTACGAAAAGACCGGTTTTGCTCCCTTCATCTGCGCCGACCAGGAAGGTGGCGTTGTCACCCGTGTTAACCTGGGCGCTTCCCTCATGCCCGGCACCATGTCCGTAAACGCCAGCGGTACCGACAAGGCATACCAGTTGGGCGCCAACAACGGCAAGGTCATCCGCGCTCTGGGTCTGAGCTGTACCTTCGCTCCCATTCTGGACGTTAATCTGGAGCCCATGAACCCCATTATCGGCTCCCGTTCCTTCGGTGACGATCACGAAGTCGTTGCCCAGCTGGGCGTTCCCATGGCACTGGGCTTCCAGTCCTCCAAGATCCTGCCCTCCGTCAAGCACTTCCCCGGCCACGGCAATGTTGCTACCGACTCCCATCTGGATGTCCCCTTCAACAACACTCCCCGTGAGGTTCTGGAAGCTACCGAGTGGCAGCCCTTCTACAAGGCATTTGCACAGGGTGTTGACGGCCTCATGACCTGCCACGTTGTATATAACGATGTTGACCCCGAATGGCCCGCAACTCTGTCCTACGAGATCATGACCAAGCTCCTGCGTGAAAAGATGGGCTTTGACGGTCTGGCTCTCACCGACTGCATGGAAATGGATGCTATCCGCGCCCATTACGGCATCGGCGAAGGTGCTGTCCGTGCTCTGGAAGCCGGCTGTGACCTGCTGACCTTCTCCCACACCTATGACGCAGTTTCCAAGGCAGCCAACGCCCTGTACGAGGCTGTCGACTCCGGCAGACTCAGCGTAGAGCGTATCGAGGAATCCTATCAGAGAGTCCTGCGCTACAAGGAAAAGTACGGTCTCATGGACAACCGTGTTCTGGACGTAGAAGAAGCTCGTGCAGAAGCATACGATCCCGAGAAGCTGGCTCTGAACCGTCAGGTATCCCTGGACTCCATGACCCTCATCAGCGGTAACATCGATGCTCTGCTGAACGCTAAGAAGCCCGCCTTCTTCGCACCCGCTTCCATCGCCCTCACCGGCGCAGAAGACGCAGAGAGAAAGCCCAACTACTTCAGCGATCGCGCTGTAGAGCAGTTCGGCGGTGTTTCCTATGTAGTTCCCATGGCTGAACTGGACGAGGCCACCAAGGAAGCTATTGCAAGCGACTACGACGTAGCCGTTCTGGGTCTGTATAACTGCCGTTTCCGTCCCGGTCAGCAGGATATCCTCCGTGCTCTGGAAGCTACCGATCGTCCCCTGATCGTTGTTCTCCTTGGTGCTCCCTATGACAAGGACTTTGTCAAGCGTTGCGACGGTATGGTCTGTGCATATGAATACACCGAGCTTGCAACCTCTACCTGTATCGAGGCTCTGGCAAAGAACCGCTTCCCCGGCAAGCTCCCCATCAAGAACTGATCATAATATCATCCCCACAGGGGCTGTCAAATGGCAGCCCCTGTTCCTTTTTACTATAGAGATTTCCCCTACAGGGGGCAGAATATTGACCCCCCCGGGGCAGAATATTGACCCCCCGGGGGCAGTTTTCTGCCCGTATACTATATTATAATAAATAAAATAATATAAAAAATAATATATTTAAATATAATATGTTCCAATAATCGTTATTTCAAATTCCGATTTATCGAACTGTTTACCGATGCGGTAGGCACTAAAGCCTCCCTTGT
>JAZREB010000052.1:0-2523 GCA_045660585.1 Faecousia sp.
TGAGGGAGAGAAAAAACTTGCAATTTCCACCGGCTTCGGCTATTTATGCTAACTTTCAGTGCGATTTTCTCTCCCTCAGAGCGCTTCGCGCCCAAATCGGTGCGGCGATTCCGGTCGCGGCTCTGACAGTCCACCGGACTGTCATTCACTACCGCGACACCGCTACGCTAACCCTCGTCAGAGGGAGCCAAGGACTTGCGCGAACTTCAAGCTATTCAACAGAACGATAAACTGTAATTTACGATTTAGCCCCTATGGTCTTATCTTGGCCACTCACTTGCTGACCATAGTATCGTAGGCCAGAGCCTCCTGCGCCATTTCTTCGCTGTGGCGGAGCACCTCTGCTACGCAGGGAGGTACCTCCACAGCTTCCCCACGGCGGATGAGGAAGGAGCGCTGATTCACGGATACAAAGACATCATCCTGCAATTCACGGGTCTTGGGCAGGCGGATGGTTACTGTTGCTTCCTTTTTCACCGTTGCCATCGGCTACACCTCCTTAGTTTGCCTGTGCGGTGGCGGAGAATCGCTTGGAGCAGGATTCTACACGGACCAGGTAGTTGGGGATCAGGAGCTCTGCGGTTTTCAGTGCCTTCCAGCCCACGGAGCTTCTCTGATCCAGGGGATCGGAGGTACCGCCGGAGCCCTTCTGCTTGACGATGGTCTCCAAGCCACCGCCCTGGATCTCCGTAACGCCGTAAGCACCGTCGCCGAAGAACAGACTGCCGAATACCGCCAGACCTTCGGGACAGCCCTCACCGGCATAAACCTTTGCCTCGGTGGTCTGGACGAATCGGACACCGCCCATTTCGCCGATCTCCCCTTCGTACAGACACTGTGCGGCGGCATACTTGTGGGCATCGATCCATTCGGGATCACGCATGAGGTCATATGCCACATAGGGGTGGATAATGGCAATATACTTGCCGTCAATGGTGGGTGCGTTCTGGGCGCGGAGCTTTGCTACCACCTGATTGACCACATCCACGGTGAGCATAGCACTTTCGTCCAGATCACCACGGGAGGTTACCTCTGTCTCGGTGCCGTCAGGGGCCTTCTTGGGGCAGTAGGTCACGTTGGTGCCGGTGTGGAGCACATTACGCACCACAGTATCCAGAGTCACACCTGCCTGTCTGCCCAAGAGCTTTGCCGCCTCTAAAATGGTGTTATCCAGAGCTGTCAGCTCCAGAACATCGGACTGTACGATGTAGTCGCCGTACTGGTTCACCGTTGCGGTAACGGTGGAAACGTTCAGGCTGTTGCCGTTGGGGGTAACACCCTCGGTCAGGGGTGCAGTTGCCTTGGGCAGGGGGCTGAACTTGCGGAATTCGATGGTCTTACCGCCGTTTGCGGGAATGGGACGCTTCTGACCGAACTGGTCGTGAACCAGATTGGGAGTAGCCTCGTCAATGAGGTTCATGTCGTAGAAGGTCTTCATCTGTGCAGACAGGCCCTGGGTCTGGGTGGTCTGAATGTTCATGTTTTCGTTCATATACATCTTCCTTTCTTAAATAACAGAATCAAAGGGTGATCTTTTCACCCATGGAGACACGGCGGATCATATCCTTGCGCTCCTGACGGGTCATGGACTTTACATCGGGCTTGGTAACAGCAGGGGCAGGATTGCCACCGTTCTCACCGGGGCGCAATGCCCCGGCAAGGATCTTGTTGGTCATCATACGCTCCACCTCACGGGCGGCATACTCCATAGAAGCGGCGATGATCTCATCTTTGTGGATCACCTCAAAGGCGGAACGGACATCCAGACCGCATTTCAGGAGATCCACAAAACGGGGATCCTTTGCCTCTTCCCGGAGGGACAGCTTGGGATAGAGCTGTTTTGCCTCCTGCTCCTGCTGTTTCAGACGGGCAACCATGGCCTCATGGGCGGTAGCCTTTTCCGCCTCGGTCTTATGGCGCAGAGCCATAAAATGATCCACGGTAGTCCTTCCCTTTTCCAAACCTTCAAGGATAGTCTCCAATTTAGAAAGTCGCTCCTCTACTGTCTCAACAGGGGCAGGGTCAGGAGCTGTACCCTTTCCCTCCTTGGCCATGGCTCCCGCCAAAGCGGGAGCCTGTTCCTCCATAGAAACAGGGATCTTCTCTGCTTCTACAGCGGTGCTTACCTTTTTCTTCATACACAAATACTCCTTTCTCATGTTGTAAGCTGAGGGGAGTCGAACCCGACAGCCTCTCAGCAAATCTTTTGCGATCTTTTTAACTTAGTTCTCCTTGCTGTAATCCGAATATTCCTAATCTACATCCCATCACCTCCAAACTCTCATTACGGCTCTGTCATGAGGGCGGTTTTTTCTCTGGCTTTGGCCGTGGGCTCTTCCTTGCTTTTCTTGACAGCTTGCTCCCCCACAGTGACCTGACGGTACAGGGCGGCATTCTTGGCTATTGCTTCCATAATCGCTCCTTTTCGGTCAAAATCCATCATTTCTAAGCACATCAGGGCCTGTTCCGCCCGTCTGGGGTCAAAGAACCCCGCTCCGTAGAACTGCAGCGCCAGCTCATTGC
>JAZREB010000053.1:0-2588 GCA_045660585.1 Faecousia sp.
AGCCGCGGAATGCCTCTTTGCAGGCTTCCTCGATCATGATGGGCTTGCCCTGCCACTCAATGACCTTGCCTGCACTACGGCTGCTGGCAAAGAGACGGAGCTCTTCTATCGGGAAGTTCCGTTCCTCTAAAATTTTCATCATTTCTCTGCCGACAGCACCGGTGGCGCCTAAAATGCCCAGCTTGCAAGATTTCATAATATTTACCTCACTTCCTATAATTGGGTTTTATGGGGGGGACTTTCTCCCCCGAAATGTTTAAATTATTTTACAAATGCGTTATAGAGAACGCGGATGGCATCTGCATAGTCCTTCTCGTCAACGCCAACGAGAATGTTCAGTTCCTCGGGTCCCTGAGAGATCATACGGATATTGATCTTAGCCTCGCCCAGAGCATCAAAGATCTTACCTGCGGTACCGGTACGGTATGCCATCTTTCTGCCAACAACGGCGATAATTGCCATGTTGTCAATGATCTTAATGCTGTCGGGACGCATTTCACGGCGGAGATCCTCGACGAGAGAGTAGGTGTGGGGTCCTAACTTCTCGGTGGGGCAGACCATAGAAATGCAGTCAATGCCGGTGGGAGTGTAGCAGATAGGAACGGTATTGTTCTCAAAAATCTCTGCCATGGTCTTCAGATTGCCTACGGAACCTGCCATGCCCTTCTTCTGGATGGTAACGGCAGAATAGTCGCACTTGCCTGCGATGCCGGTGACGAAACGATGGCGATCTGCAGAGGTCTCCTTGAATTCCTCGCAAACGATGGTGCCGGGATTCTCGGGATCGTTGGTGTTACGGATATTCAGGGGGATATTCTTCTCACGGACGGGGAATACGGTCATCTCGTGGAGAACCTGTGCGCCGCTGTAAGACAACTGACGGAGCTCGCTATAGGTAGCACGCTCGATGGTACGGGGATTCTCGACGATCTTGGGATCTGCCATAAGGATACCGGAAACATCGGTCCAGTTCTCGTAAACATTGGCATCCAGAGCAGCGGCGGCCAGAGCGCCGGTGATGTCGGAACCGCCTCTGGTAAGGGTACGGATCTTGCCATCGGGCATGAGGCCGTAGAAGCCGGGGATAACAGCGCAACCGTCACGGACGATATTGCGGAGGGTGGAATAGGACTTTTCCTGATCGATGGTGCCATCATAGTGGAAGTAGAGCCAGTCACTGGCATCTACAAAGGGGAATCCCAGATAGTCGGCCATGAGGATGGCAGACAGGTATTCACCTCTGGAAACCAGTTCTTCTCTGCTGATACCGCGATCCATCTTATCCTTCAGGATATCCAGCTCTGCCTCGATCTTCAGAGTCAGGCCCAGATCGTCACGGATAGAGATGTAACGCTCGCGGATCATGTCAAAAATGCTGGCATAGGAAACACCGTAGCGGATATGCGCATGGCACAGATACAGAAGGTCTGTGATCTTGTTGTCACCGGAGAAGCGCTTGCCTGCAGCGGAAACAACGACAACACGACGAGCAGGGTCGGATTTTACGATATCCTTGATTTTCTTATACTGGGTAGCATCGGCCATGGAGGTGCCACCGAATTTTAAAACCTTTAACATAGAAACTCCTTATTCCTCCGCATTTGCGGAAATATCAATGATTTATTTAAAACTGCTCAATCCCGCAGAGCGGCGAAGAAGCAATCCTTATCCTTTGCCCAATTGTGCATTTCCGTAACGGATACCGGCTTTAGGATCACGCCATGATCCAGGATCTTTTCAATATTCTCACGGAGCCAATTGTCTGTATGTGCCGCACGGACGTAGTAGGGCCGAACGATAGAGGAATTATCCACGGGACGATCCTCTAACTTTTGGGTGTAGAAACCCTTCTGCCCGTTATAGATAGCAACGCAATCCTGCAGAACATTATATGCCGTAGGATAGCGTCCTGCCCCTTGCCCATAGAAGCTCTGCTTGCCGATGTGGGCACCGGTGAGAGAGATGAGGTTAAAGTTCAGAGGAACTGCGGCCTCAGGGAGCTTTTCGTCCATAAAGGCGGGCTCGATATAAGCCGCCACCCGGTCTCCCAGGTCTCTGGCAGATGCGATCATCTTACAAACTCTGCCCAGCTTTTTACATGCTTGGATGTCCTCGTCGCGGAGCTTGTCAATACCGGCTACGGCAATATCTTCTTCACGAATGACACAGCCGAAAGCCACATTGGCGGAAATGACCAATTTGCGGCGGATGTCCCCACCGTTAAGGTCGGCGGAAGGATCTGCCTCTGCATAGCCCAACTTTTGGGCGGCAGCCAGCGCATCGTCAAAGCCCAAGCCTGTGCTGTGCATCTGATCCAGGATAAAATTGGAAGTGCCGTTCATAATACCGCTGATACGGGTCACAGTTTCTTGCTGTAACGTTCGTTCCAGATTGGGGAGCCAGGGGATGCCACCACCGACACCTGCAGAACAGCGGAGAGTCACACCCTTTTGATCCGCCAGTTCTACCAGATCCCGATAGTGGGCTGCAATGAGGTTCTTGTTGGCAGTGACAAAATGCTTGCCTGCCTCTATCGTGGCTCTTGCATATTCATAAGCGGGGCTCACGCCACCGATGGTCTCTACCAC
>JAZREB010000054.1:0-7366 GCA_045660585.1 Faecousia sp.
CAGTCGCTTCGCGACAGCTCCCTTTACACAAGGGAGCCTTAAGAAAGCCCCTACCACAATTGGGTAACAGCCCGATAAACGGGAATTTGAAGAGCAAATGTTAACTGCCTTTCGCCCATGTTTTTAAGGGGTTGTAAAAAAAGTCTCTTTTAAGGAAATTTGGGATACATATTTCACTTGACATTCCTCCTCTATTGTGGTAGAGTAAAAATATACTCTACTGCAATAGAGGAGGATTTTTTATGGAAGTACCAAAAATTTTTGAGTCCGAATACCGACTGTGCCTGATCCTGTGGGAGCAGGAGCCGATTAAGAGTGGGAGATTGGTGGAACTATGCCAAGAACGCCTCGGTTGGAAGCCTACCACCACCTACACCGTTATCAAGAAGCTGTCGGAGCGTGGTGTGCTGAAAAACGAAAATACCATCGTTACTTCTTTGGTCACCAAGGAACAGGTGCAGGCAGACCAAATCGAGGAAATGGTGGAGAAGACCTTTGAAGGCTCTCTCCCTGCCTTCGTTGCCGCCTTTACCAAACACGGCAGGATCTCCCATAAGGAAATTGACGAGGTACAGGCCATGATCGACCGCTACCGGAAGGGAGGAGGGCAATGAGTAAGCTGTTCTTATCCATTGTCAACATGAGCATTGCCGCAAGCTGGATGATCCCTGCAGTACTGGTTCTGCGCCTGCTCTTAAAAAAGGCACCCAAATGGCTCACGGTACTACTGTGGGCGGTAGTTGCCCTGCGGCTCATTTGCCCCTTTACCATAGAGAGCGCCCTGAGCCTGATCCCCAGCGCCCAGACGGTAAATCCGGGGATCATGACAGACACCTATCCCCAGATCCACACGGGGATCTCTGTGTTTAATAACAGCGTCAACCCTATCATTGGAGAGACCTTTTCACCCAATCCCGGGGACAGCATCAATCCCTTACAGGTTTGGATCCCTGTGATGTCTATGATTTGGGTGGTCGGCATGGGAGCTTTAGCCCTTTACGGAATCATCAGCTATTTTAGACTCAAGAGAAAGGTGCGTACAGCCGTATTGCTCCGGGATCGGGTCTATCAGAGTGAGCGTGTGGCATCCCCCTTTGTCCTCGGTGTATTCCGCCCTAAGATCTACCTGCCCTTTGCCATGGAAGAGTCGGATATCCCCCATGTCCTTTCTCATGAAGAAGCCCATATTTCGCGGAAAGATCATTGGTGGAAACCCTTAGGTTTTGCTATCTTGGCGCTCCATTGGTTTAATCCCCTGATGTGGATTTCCTATGCTCTTCTGTGTCGAGACATTGAACTGGCCTGTGATGAAAAAGTGGTCAGAAACCTTGATGTAGAAGGCAGAGCAGACTATTCCCAAGCCCTCCTCCATTGTGCCGTAGGCAGACCCATGATCCTTGCCTGCCCCGTGGCCTTCGGAGAGGTCAGCGTAAAGGATCGGGTCAAATCCGTCCTTAGTTACAAAAAACCTGCTTTTTGGCTTTTGCTGTTAGGGGTGGTGGCGAGTATCGTTCTTGCAGTCTGCTTCCTCACAAACCCCGCTCCCGGTACCCTTGGTACCTTAGAAAATTTGGAATTTATTTCCCTGTCGGAAAAGGCCGAAAACGCCGCTTGTGTCTGGGTTTCCGATGGCTTCAGTTATGATCGTATAGGGGCGATCGGCGAGGATCTGCTCCGTGATCTGGCAGAACTGAAAACATCAAAGGAAGAAGTTTCTCTCAGCCGTTCCGAGGACAGAGACAAGAGCCATACCATCGTTTTACAGTCCGAAAAACAAGCGGAACCCTCCCTAAACTCCTACTTGGAAGGTCTGTATATCCACTTCAATTCCGATTTTACCTCTGTATGGATCAACGATAATGTGAAGCCCACCCTCAGCTATAGGGTCATAGAGCCGGAAAAAGCCCGAGAGGTATACAATTATATCGCCGGCTACAATGTCAAAGAAAACGGAAATGCGACTCGAACCATCCACGGCAATTTTAAATCCTATCAGGAACTCTCCGACGGTACATGGCATTTCGGTGGTCAGATCTACAAACACCGTTTGGTGATCACCGGGCGGATGCCCAATGCAAAGGCAGATACCACCTATGTCTATTTGAGCAATTTAGAGGACATTTCCTTTGAGCGTGCCATGTGGGCATCGGGGCTCAGCAGTAGCTTAGAACAATATTTCTCGCCTGAAGAAGCTGTTCTCGTAGAGATCAAAACGGGAGAGCCTACCTTAGAGGAAATTTCTATTTCTCGGAACCAAAATGCTTTCACCTATACCATCGTTGTGAAAGATGCTACGGGAGCCACTCTCTGTGAGGAAAAGAACGCTTCCCGAGAGCCGGAGATCCTCCGAACCGGCCTTGACATCTACGGCCTGTGCACCCACACAGGCACGGGCCGGTCTACCAACTATGCCGTATTTTACGATCTGAAACAGGGCAGGGTATCGGAGACCTTCTACTATGTTCTGACAGCCCTGCGGGAATATGTGGTACATGTGGTTCACCAAGAGGAAGGGTGGTTCATCGTGGTGGAGAACATTTTTGACCCGTCTGCCTACCGCCAAAAGTACGAGCTGACACCCCCCACTCCCATGGTAGCAGATTTTGTCACCTCCTGGTCTTACGCCGGGATCAATAATAATGGTGTATCCATCACCTACCTCTCAGGAGAGAACCGCACAGAAACCGAACTGTTTATAGACATTCCCTAACTTTAGAAAAAGGATTGACAGGGGCGCGGTTCTGTGGTACAGTAGGTATGAGCGAATATGAGCGAACGGAGGGGCTATTATGACCTACGCGGAACGTGAAAAAAAGATCCTGGAATATTTGGAAAAGAACGAGATCATCTCCCTGTCTACGGCATGCGAAATGACCGGGGCATCTGTTGCCACTATGCGACGAGACTTTGACACCCTGCAGGAAAAGACCCTTGCGGTGCGGAGCCACGGCAGTCTCCGTCTGGTACAGAAGAAGCGCAACAGCTTTTTCGGCGGCACGGAGATCTTGGACGATACCGACAGGGAGAAGGATGCCATAGCAGAAGAGGCGGCAAAGTCCGTTTCCTCCGGTGAATCTATCTTCATCGGCACCGGCAAGACCTGCAATATGCTGGCGGCACGACTTGGCTCTGTGGAACGACTCACCGTTGTTACTACCAGTATTACCGCAGTTCTGGAGCTGGTGGAAAAGCCCAATGTTCGTCTGACTCTCTTGGGTGGAGATGTCCACACCGGCAAGAATTTTATCGAGACCATGGACAGCAATATCAGCCAGACCCTGCGGAATTTCTATTTTGATAAGGTATTTATTACGGTGGACGGCATCGATCTGGAACGGGGCTACACCGTACAGGACAAGACCCGTGTGGCACTTTACACCCAGTTATCCCGTATGACCCGCCGTCTTTATATTCTGGTTGACAGCGGAAAGTTTGACCACAGAGCCTTTGCCCAGGTATTCCCCCCGGACAAGACCTGTCGTATCATCACCACCAAAAAGGCTCCTCAGGCTTTTACCTCCTACTACAGCCACAAGGGGATCCCTTGCACCATGGTTGTGGTAGAATGAGCGAAAATGAGCGAATAATTCGTTGACGGTGTCGGTTTTTGCAACCGACACCGTTTTGCTCTTTTGATACCCCTTACAATATAGCTAAGAAGTTTGTAACTGTTTTGTTTATTATGCTGAAATTCCTTCGGGATTTTTACAGCCTATTGACTTTTGCCTCGTTTTGTGGGATGATAAGGGAGACAAAGTAGGTGATTTTCGCAATGAGCGAAAATGAGCGAATAAAAAACGGAGATTTTCACTATGACTAATCAAGGAATCGTTGAATTATATCAGCCCCGTCACACCTTGATCGGCCGTGACGGCATTACCATGATCCCTCACTTCCTGGAGCGACTGAGCGCAGACCGTGTTCTGGTCGTTACGGACAAGGGTCTCATGAAGACCGGCATCGCAGGTAAGGTCACCGCCGTCCTGGACGATGCCAAGATCAACTATGTCGTTTATGACGGCGTAGAGCCCAATCCTTCCGTTCGGATCATTAACGAGGCTTTCGCCTTCTACCAGAATCAGGCTTGCGGTGCGGTCATCGCCATCGGTGGCGGTAGCCCCATTGACGTTGCCAAGGCAGTTTCCATCCTGTCTGCCAACGGTGGCCGGATCCAGGACTACAACGGCGTCAACAAGTCCAAGAAGCATGGCGCACCCATTATTGCCGTTAACACCACAGCAGGTACCGGCTCCGAGTGTACCCGTGCATACGTTGTTACGGACGAAGAGGCCAAGAGTAAGCTCCTCATGGTTGACACCAACTGCTTGTCGCACCTGGCTCTCAATGACCCTATGCTCATGGTGGGTATGCCTCCCTCCCTTACTGCGGCTACTGGCATTGACGCTCTGACCCATGCTATCGAGGCATATATTTGTAATACCCATACTCCCTACACAGATGCACTGGCACTGGAATCCATCCGCCTGATCTCCGACTCCCTCCGGGATGCAGTTCATGACGGTTCTAATATGGAAGCCCGTACCGCAATGTGCTGGGCGGAATATATGGCCGGCTTGGCCTTCTCCAATGCAGGTCTGGGTCTGGTACACGGCATTGCACACCAGTTGGGTGGCTACTACAATATCCCCCATGGCCTTGCCAATGCCATCATGCTCCCCAGAGTTCTGGAATTCAACCGTCCCTACTGCATGGGCAGACTTGCGGAGATCGCACAGGCCATGGACGAAAAGGTCGACAACCTTTCCGTGGACGAGGCCTCCAAGAAGGCTATCGAGGCTGTCCGCCGTCTCATTAAGGACGTTAAGATCCCCCCTCTCTGCGATACCAAGTTCGATATGAAGGATCTGGACATCATTGCAGAGAATACCCTGAAGGACACCGCAACGGCTACCAACGCCGTCCGTCCCACCTTGGACGATGTTAAGATCATCATTACCAAGACCTACTACGAGGGCAAACTCTTAAAGGAAATGGCTCTCAAGGAAGAGCAAAAGTAAGCTGATCTCTTATAATAATTGCAAATCAACGCAAACTAATCGTAATAAATAAGGAGAAGAACAATGGATAAGGCAGCAGTACAGCGTCAGGTACAGCTTTCCGTTGCAGAGTCCGTTTTCCGAAAGGAAGGGAAGATCTTCGTTCCCGTTGCCGCCTCTGCAAGACATGTTCATCTGTGCCGACAGCATGTAGAACAGCTTTTCGGACCCGGTTATCAACTGCAAAAGCTGAAGGATCTGTCCCAGCCCGGTCAGTGTGCTTGTAAAGAACAGGTCACTGTAGTTGGTCCCCGTGGTCAGATCGAAAAGGTTCGTGTTCTGGGTCCCGAGAGAAAGGACACTCAGATCGAGATCGCTCTCACCGACAGTTTCCAGTTAGGTGTCAAGCCCCCCATCCGCATGTCCGGCAAGGTCGCAGGCACCCCCGGTTGCAAGCTGGTTGGTCCCTACGGCTCCGTAGACATTCCCGAGGGCATCATCATTGCCGCAAGACACCTCCATGTGTCCAAGGCACAGGCCGCCCTCTTCGGACTCAAGGATGGTCAGGTAGTCAGCATCCGTTCCGGCGGAGAGAGATCCGTAGTTTTCGAGAACGTCGTTGTTCGTGCCGGTGACGGCCACGACTTAGAGGTCCACTTAGACACCGACGAGGCAAACGCCGCCGCTATGGCAGGCAGCGTTATGATGGAAGTCATCATCTGATTATCGTAAATTTATTCATCACTATTTTGTGTAAAAGAGGTTAGGATATGAATCAGGAACTTTTACACAAGTTCATAGAAGCCATTGTAGCCGAGGTAGTTCGCAGAGCCGCTGAGTTGGAACGGCAGGCACAGCACCCGGAGCATGTTCTGGTACTGGTTGCCGCCCCTACAGCCTACCCGGAGGAGCTGAAGTCTTTACTCAAGACCCAGTTCGGAGAGGGGTATACCCCCCTGTGCTTCCGGGAGAATTGCGAGCTTCCCCACGCCCTCTATGCAGGGGCTATGTCCGAGGTGCAGATTATGGAGCAGATCACAAAGGCCAAGACCGTGATCCTCATTGCACCCCGTCTGGAACAGCTACAGGAGATCGCCGATGGAAAGGACCAGGATTTCCTGTCCTACCTTGTGATCCGCAGTGTGCTGTGGCGGAAGGATGTACGGTTGTATCTGGATTTTGAGCCTCCGCGGTTTAAGCGCAACACCTTCTTAGAGGGTGTCAGCTCCGCTCTGGATACCCTGCGGGACATGGGCGTTACCGTCAGCCCCTACTACACCGGGGATGCGGCTAAGACCATCGGTGAGAGTCTGGTTACCGAGGCAGATGTCTTGGCGGCGGCTGAGAAGCCGGACAAGACTATCCACGCCCGTGTAGGTGCCATCATCACACCGGCGGCACGGGATGCATTGGCAGTACACGAAGTCATCGTTCAGTATGAAGGAGAATGCGTATGAATTTAGGTATCGTTAAGGGTACTGTAGTCAGCACCAACAAGGCCGAAAAGTTACAGGGTCTCAAGATGCTGATCGTCAAGCCCATTGATATTGAGACCTGGCAGGAAAAGGGCGGCCTCATCGTTGCCATCGACGCTGTCGGGGCAGGTGAGGGCGAGGTCGTCATGCTCTGTGGCGGTAGCTCCTCCCGTCAGACCGCCGCAACGGAGAATAAACCCGTTGACCAGTCTATCGTAGCAATTATCGACTCCGTAGATGTAAACGGAAGCCGTATTTTTGAAAAATTTTCTCAAGAAAGTTGAGGTTAGCGTATGGCATTGACTAAAGAACAAATCCGACAAATCGCCGAGCAGACCCGCAGCAGTATCTTAGGTGGTACCTGCTGTGCCCCTGCAGGAGGCGGGCAGTGCCTGTTTGATGATGTCCACGACGCCATCGACACTGCCATCCGTGCTCAGCAGAAGCTCATGGACATGAGCCTGGAAGAGAGAGGCAAGCTCATCGAAGCTATGCGTCAGACCGCCCGGGAACACGTCGAGGAGCTGTCTATCATGGCTCATGAGGAAACCGGCTACGGCAAGGTTCACCACAAGATCGCCAAGAATCTGCTGGCAGCCAACAAGACCCCCGGTATCGAGGATCTCCATCCCACTGCATTCAGTGGCGATGACGGCCTGACCCTGGTAGAGACCGCACCCTACGGTGTTATCGGTGCCATCACCCCCTCTACCAACCCCACCGCAACGGTTATTAACAACTCCATCAGCATGATCGCCGCAGGCAACGCTGTTGTCTACAATCCCCACCCCGCCGCAAAGCGTTCTTCCCAGAGAGCCATGGAGCTGCTGAACAACGCTATCATCGCCGCAGGTGGCCCCAACGGCCTGATCACTGCTCCCAAGGAGCCCACCA
>JAZREB010000055.1:0-4248 GCA_045660585.1 Faecousia sp.
GATGACCCCTGCGAGGGAGAGGGTGCAGAACCATTAGAGGATGATTCCGAACTCTATGACTTTGAAATCGTAGACAAGCCCCTGACCCTGTGCAAAGCCCTCTTTGCCTACTCCGACAACGCAAGAGCCTACTTCGGCTAACCCCCACAAATCTGAATTTGTAGTTTTTTAAAAGAGCAAATATTTAGAAATTTTATTGGAAAAGGAGAAATACAATGAAGCATTTTGCCCTGAAACGTGTAGCTGTCCTTGGGTTATGCCTTGCGATGATCCTGGGAATGCTCTCCGGCCTGGCAGTCTACGGAGCAGAGAGTGATGTAGAGTTTGTCAGTGCCACCAAGAAAAACAGCGCATTAGAGGAACTGACAGCGGCTATGATCGCAGAGATCGACAGCATGCCTACCACCGGTGCTCTCCGCAACGGTAGAATCCGTTTGTCCGATTTTACCCAGAGTGCCGATGGCAGTACCGACCTGACCGGCCTCCGTGGCAAGCATTTCCTTGTCCGCGGTGACAGTGGCAACCACTTCATCATCGACGGTAGCTGGACGGGAACCAACGGAGACGTAGCAATGAAAGCCGGCACCCATGTAGACGGCGATGCCGCTTACTTTACCGGCGGTGCATCTCCCACAATGGCTTTTGAGTTCCATTCCAAAGGGGTGGCTGCTAACGGTATGCCCCTGTATGTCCTCCGCTTCAACAATGGTAGAAACTTAGCAGTTGGCACCCGGTATACCAACTGGAATAACCTGTACTATGTTAAGGGCGACACCACAGCAGATCTCAATGCCGCGCCTCAGGTTCGTTTTGATCATCCCGCCGGTGTGAACTGGATCCGTATAAGCAATGCCTCCGGCACCCACGGCCTGCGTCAGAATTCGGAGTTGACCGTTGTCCGCTGGAAGGACAACGCCGCCGGGGATAATGCCTATGAGGGCAACGCCCTGTTCCTGTACCGTATCTGGTCTACCAGAGAGATCATTGCCGCCATCCACGAGATGCGGGGCTATCTGGATACTCCCGAATTCTTTGACGAAGAAGTCTATGCTCAGCTACTGGTCACTCTCCGGGAAGCTATCGACCTGTTCCGTCAGTACAATTCCTGGCCCACCTCTCTGGTGGATCCCTATGATTTCATTCAGGAAAAGCTGGATGCCAAGGAAGCAGAGCTTCGCTCCTTCAGTTCTAAGCTGAACTTTGCATTCAAGGAGCCTTCTGCAGCCTCCCTCAATGCCAAGACCACCATCCATCAGCTCCCCCTGGCCTGTGGCTACGTGATCCAGACTCGCGGCGGCAAGATCATTGTCATTGACGGTGGCTGGCAGGATAACAACACTGAGGGTACCTATCTCTTTAACTATCTCCAGACCATTACGGGAGATTCTACTCCCCATATTGATGCATGGTTTATCACCCATGCCCACGCGGACCACCACGGCTGTGTGCCTACCTTTGCAAATCTGTACAAGGACCAGGTCACCATTGATGCTTTCTACTACCACTATCCCACCTATGATGAGATCGTGAACTATCTGTCCGGGTGCGGTATAGATTCTACTTGGAGCGCTGCAGACTGGCTCCCCACCTGGCTCCTGCCCAACTTTAAGAATGCCGAGGGTGGCCCCACTAAGGGAATCCACTGCAACGCCAAGCAGAGCTTTAAGTGCAACAATTCCTTTGACTTTGACGATGTTCATATTGAGATCCTTTTGACCTTTGAGGATGTCATCTGGGCGGTAGAAAACATCGGCGGCACCTATAGCGGTACCTCTGCAAACGAAGGCCGAGTATTCAGCAACAGAACTCTGAGACAGCTTCTTAACGATAACTTTAACGAGACCAGTATGGTCTTCCGCGTCACCGTTGGCGGCAAGAGCATTCTCTTCACCGGGGATATTAACTTTGTAGGTGGCCAAATGCTCAATATGTTCCACGACCTGAACGCCGCTAACCCCAACGATTTCTTCACCCTCAAGAGTGACTATGTTCAGGTTTCCCACCACGGTCATTACGGCTTGCCCAAGAATACATATAACAAGATCGATCCGGATGTAGCCCTGTGGCCATGTAACTATGACGAGTGGAACGACTACGACTACCAGAACCTGATATGTACGAAACAATGGTTCAATAATATGGGTGCCAAAAGCTATGTTGCCTACCAAGGCCCTCATATCTTTGCGTTCCCCTTGGTTCGCTCCGAGGGTGCTGTTAAGATCCCCGAGGAGATCCGGGACTATGTATTTAATGCAGAATACTACAGCAACAAGTACCCCGATCTGGCAGAGCTCTACGGCACAGATGAGAATCAGCTCTATTACCACTTTGTCAACTACGGCATTGAGGAAGGGCGCGCCGCAAGCCCCTACTTCGATGTAAAATACTACGCAAACCAGAACGGTCACCGCTCTGTAGATACCTTTAAGGGGAACTACATTGCCGCATTCCGGGACTTCCTTGAAAACTATAACACCACCAACTACAAGCGTTGGTCTGAGCTCTTCGATGCCTCTGTTTACGCTACCTATCATCAGGATCTGCTGACCCAGGGCATTGATAGCAACTTCGAGCTTCTGAAGCACTATTTGGCAAACGGCTACAACACCGGCGAAATTGCCACCAACACCTTCACCTGCTACGACCGTAATACGACCTATCATTACTACTGTGTCATCACTCGTGGCGTTCCTCCCACATGCACCAGCTACGGTAGCACCGACTACGCAGTTTGCTTCTGCGGATTCATCGGCGCATGGCCTCAGGCTATGGCAATGACCCCCCACAAGGAGGTCACCATCCCCGAGACACCTGCCACTTGCACAGAGACCGGTCTAACGGAAGGGAAGATGTGTGAGACCTGCGGAACCGTCCTGACTCCCCAGGAAACCATCCCTGCCATCGAACACAGCTATAACTACGCCATTGTAGACGGTCTGAACCACCGAGTTACCTGCGCAAACTGCGACTATAGCTTGCTGGCTCCCCACAGCTACGAAAATGCCTTCTGTATCTGCGGTGATCGGGAGATCAAGGATCCCGTGGTAGATGAGGCGATCACCATTAACCATACCCTGAATCTGGCCAGCGATATTTCCATTAACTTTGCAGTTAGGGAAGCATTGCTGCAGGATTATGTAAACTGCTATATGGTAGTAGAGATCCCGGTCTATTCCGGAAATGAGCAGACAGGCACCAGAACCGTAAATATTGACCCTGTCCTGAAGGAGGGCTACTATTACTACACCCTCACCGGCCTCACCGCCATCCAGATGGGGGATGTGGTAAGTGCACAGCTCCATATGGAAAAGAACGGATACCCCTACCTGTCCAAGGTGGATACCTACAGCGTTGCCCAGTATGCCTATGCCCAGCTTGCCAAGGAACAGGTGGCACACAGCTTAAAGATTCTGTGCGCAGACCTCCTGCGCTACGGTAAGGAAGCACAGGTATTCAAGGGCTACCGTACAGATTCTCTTGTAGACAGGGAGATGACCGCCGCCCAGAGAGCCTATCTCAGCAATGCCGAGGCTGTGACCTTTGGCAAGAATAATCAGGTTCTGGACGATCTGGAGTCCCCGGTGATCACCTGGGCAGGCAAGGCTCTGAACTTGGAGTCTAAGGTTTCCCTGAAGTACATCTTTAACCTGGGCACCTATGAAGGACCCGTAGAAGAACTGATCCTGAAGGTGTTCTATATCAACAGCCAGGGCAAGGTCTCACAGGCTGTAGTTACCTCCCCGGAGCTCTACGATGCCGGAACCAACCGCTACTCCTTCACCTTTGACGGTCTCCTTGCCGCAGAATTGCGGAGCGTAACGGATGTTGCGGTATACCACGGAGATACCCGTCTGTCTCAGAGCCTCCGTTACAGTGCCGATACCTACGGCAACAACAAAGAAGGACAGCTCCTGATCCTGTGCAAGGCCCTCTTTGCCTACTCCGATAGCGCAAAGGCCTACTTTGCCGGTTAATATCCCAACCTAACCCCAAGGCTCTGTTGCAGATCTAACCCATCCCCAACAGAGCCTTAAACTATCTTCGAATTCCGATTTATCGAACTGTCTCCAAGTCCGCACCGTCCTTGGCTCCCTCTGACGAGGGAGCTGGGCGCGAAGCGCTCTGAGGGAGAGAAAATCGCACTGAAAGTTAGCATAAATAGCCGAAGCCGGTGGAAATTGCAAGTTTTTTCTCTCCCTCAGTCGCCCAAGGGCGACAGCTCCCTCGTCAGAGGGAGCCAAGGGTCTG
>JAZREB010000056.1:0-3843 GCA_045660585.1 Faecousia sp.
CTACGGCTGAGAACATAGGTGATCTCCATATCCTGCCGAGCCTGTACAAAATCATATACGCCGCCGCCAACGGTTCCGTAACCTAACAGGGCAATACGCAAAGGTTTTTTATCCATACGGAAAGCCTTCTTTCTTTTTCTGTAAAAACACTTGCATTTTAATGGAAAACATTATATCATATGTAGTATCAGAACGCAAGAAAAAAGATTCTATTTGCTCGCAAATTCAGAAAAAATGAAGAATCCTACTCTATGGAAAGTGAGGTCTTTCTATGTTTTATCATAGTACCCGCAGTGAAAAAATAACCGCAAGTGCCCCAAAGGCTGTATTACAGGGTCTTGCCAATGACGGTGGACTGTATATTTCTACCCTCTCTTCCTTCCCTTGGGAGAGTCTCATGGGACTGAGCACCATGGCCATGGCAGAAAAGATCCTGTCCTACCTCCTGCCCGAGGTAGAGAATATGGGCGACCTTGTAACCAAGGCCTACTCCGGCAAATTTGAGACCGATGAACTGACTCCTCTGGTTCCCGTGGGAGATCGCTACGTATTGGAGCTGTTCCGTGGCCCCACCTCCGCTTTTAAGGATGTTGCCCTGTCCATGCTCCCCCGTCTCATCACCCGGTCCAAGGCGCAGGAAAATATGCAGGAGGAGATCCTGATCCTCACCGCTACCTCCGGCGACACCGGCAAGGCCGCTATGGCAGGTTTCCAGGATGTCCCCGGAACCAAAATCATCGTATTCTATCCCGATCAGGGTGTTTCCGCTGTACAGAAGGCTCAGATGGTCACCCAAGAGGGCGCAAATGTCTGTGTCTGTGCCGTTCGCGGTAATTTTGACGATACCCAGACCGGTGTAAAGGAGATCTTCTCCGCCGGTGTACCGGAAGACTGCGGTACCGTTCTGTCTTCCGCCAACTCTATCAATATCGGCCGTCTGGCTCCTCAGGTGGTCTATTATTTCAAGGCTTACTCCGATCTACTGTCTTCCGGCAAGATCCAAAAGGGCGACAAGGTCGACTTCGTTGTACCCACCGGCAATTTCGGCGACATTCTGGCAGGCTTCTATGCCAAGAAGGTGGGGCTGCCCGTAGGGACTCTGGTCTGTGCCTCTAACAAGAACGATGTCCTGACGGACTTCCTGACCAACGGCACCTATGACCGCCGTCGTCCCTTCCACAAGACCATTTCCCCTTCCATGGACATTCTGGTTTCCAGCAATCTGGAACGGCTCCTGTACCTGCTGTGCGAGGATTGCGGAGAAGTTGCCTCCTACATGGCAAAGCTGAAGACCGAGGGTTATTACACCGTTTCTTCCAAGATCATGGAACAGCTCAAGGCAGAATTCGCCTGCGGTTCCTGTGATGACGAAGAGACCAAGAAGGTCATCGGCAAGGTCTGGGCAGAACAGGGCTATCTCATGGATACCCATACCGCCGTTGCATGGAAGGTCGCAGAAGAGACCAAGGGCGAACATCCCATTGTTGTCCTCTCTACCGCTTCTCCCTATAAGTTCCCCGCCGCCGTTCTCTCCGCTCTGGGTGAAGAGCCGGGCGAGGATGAATTTGCTGTTATGGATCGGCTGAATGCCCTGACCGGTGTTCCCGTCCCCCCAGGACTGCAAGGTCTGAAGGAAAAGACCGTCCGCCACACTGCCGTTATCGACAAAGAAGCCATGGCAGAATTCGTAATGAAGAAGGTGAGCGCATGGAACGAGTAAGTATTCGTGTCCCCGCCACCAGTGCCAACATGGGGCCCGGATTTGACTCCTTCGGTTGCGCATTGTCCCTGTATAATGTCTATACCTTTGAGATCATCGAGAAGGGTCTGGAGATTTCCGGCTGTCCCGAGGAATACTGCAACAGCGATAATCTGTCCATCGTTGCCTACCGAGATGCCATGACCGCTATGGGACTTCCCATGGATCCCCTGCGGTTGTCCATCCATTCCGACATTCCTGTTTGTCGCGGTTTGGGTTCTTCCTCCGCCATGCTGGCGGCAGGTGCTATGGCAGCCAACGCACTCCACGGCAACCGCCTATCTAAAGAAGACCTCCTGAACATCTGCACCCGTGTAGAGGGGCACCCGGACAACCTTGCTCCCGCTATTTTCGGTGGCATGACCGCAAGCCTCATGCGTGACGGTGTGCCGGTCATGGCCCGCTTCCCTCTTTCCGAAAAATTGCGGTTCACTGCTCTGGTGCCGGATTTCCACCTGAGTACGGAGCTGGCTCGTTCCATCCTGCCTAAGGAGATCCCCTTTGCTGACGCAGTATTTAACATTTCCCATGCGGCTCTGCTTCTCCGCGCACTGGAGACCGCAGATATCGACATGATTTCCTTCGCACTAAATGACCGTCTCCATCAGCCCTACCGCAAGGGTCTGATCCGGGACTATGACACCGCCCAGCAAATCGCCAAGACTTGCGGTGCAGCTTCCTTCTGCATTTCCGGTGCAGGTCCCACTTGCCTGTGTATCTCTGACAACGAGGAAGTGGGCATCCGTCTGAGCAGAGAGCTTCCCAAAGTTCTGCCCAATTGGCAAGTCCTGTCCCTGAAGTTGGATGTAGAGGGCGCAAAGATCATCTGATTTTTCCAAACCATCTCCCCACGACCGTCGGGAGATGGTTTATTTTCCTCCCTACCCTTGCGCTATGGAGAAATTTGTTGTATAATCCCCCTATACATTTTCTAACAGGAAGGAAGGAGTCCCATGATTCAGAATAGATGGAGCATGATCTGCCTGTGCAGCCATTTTAAGCAGGAAGAAGGGCTCCGTCCTTTAACCACCGCAGAATTCCACAAATTATCCACCCTGCTCAAGCAGTGGGGAAAGACCCCCGGCGATTTATTCCGGATGAGTTTTCGCGAACTGATTTCCATGGGGTTCTCCATGGAGTCCTGCGAGAGGCTGTTTACACTATTGGATCGAGTCTTTGCATTGGAATCTTTAGTCGATTCCTATGCAGATATGGGGATCCAAGTCGTTACCGCCGCAGAGCCCTCTTATTTCCCTATGCTAAAAGCAACTCTGAACACCAACTGCCCCCCGGTTCTCTGCTACGCAGGAGATCTGTCCCTGGGAGCCAAGTCCGCCATGGGCTTTGTGGGTGCCAGAGATATCACTCCGGAAGACGGAGAATTTGCTATTCATGCCGTTAGAAAGGCACTTTCCCACGGTTTCGCCATTGTTTCCGGGGGCGCAAGAGGCGTGGACTCCATATCTGAAGAAGAAGCATTGCACCAAGGAGGCTCCGTCGTGGAATTCCCCGCAGTGTCCCTCATGCAGAGACTCCGGACGGGAGAATTTGCCCGTTTCGTAGAACAGAAGCAACTACTGCTGGCTTCCCCCGCTACCCCTCACACGGGATTCAGCAGTTCCCTCGCCACCGCAAGAAATCGGATGATCTACGCCCATTCCACTGCAACAGTTGTCATCCGTGCCACCCGGTGCAGCGGTGGCACATGGTCCGGCGCCACCGACGCCCTGAAACGTCAGTTCTGCCCCGTTCTCTGTTGGGATGCTCCCTACGAGGGCAACCGGGCTCTGCTCCAAAACGGAGCCGTTGCTATAAATGCTGATTGGAACGGCACACTCCCTCCGGGAATCTCCAAGTCCATTCCCACCCAAACTCGGGATAATGATCTGCCGGAGCAGTTTTCCATTTTCTGATTCTCAGTGAAAACACTGCTCCACCGGGTTATTTTAAAAATTTTCAAAAATCGAAAAATTTTTTAAAATAACTATTGACAAATTCCAATTCCTGTGTTAATATATCTGAGCAATCAGGAATTGCGAACAATATATGGGCGAGTGGTGGAATTGGCAGACTCGCTAGATTCA
>JAZREB010000057.1:0-4768 GCA_045660585.1 Faecousia sp.
ACCCCGGAAAAAAGCAGGTTGCCTATATCCGTAGCTGTGTCGATGGCGTCATGGCTCGCAGTGCAGAATTGGACGAGGTCATCTCCAAGCACGCAGTAGGCTGGAAGCTGCACCGTATTTCCAGATACATTAAGGCCGCCATGCGCCTTGCCATCTACGAAGGACTTTATGTAGATGATGTTCCCATGGGAGTGGCCATCAACGAGTGCGTAAATCTGACCCGCAAATACGAGGACGAAGATGTCGTATCCTTCGTAAACGGTATTCTGCGTAATTTTGCAAGAACCCAACAGGAGTCTTCTCCCGTGGGAAGTAAGGAAACTACCGAATGATAGCACTGGGTTTTGATACCAGTAATTATACTACCTCTGTTGCAGTATTTGACGGACAGAGAGGGCATAATGTATCTCAGTTATTAGACGTAGCCCAGGGCACACTTGGACTTCGGCAGAGCGATGCATTGTTCGCCCATGTAAAACGCCTGCCGGAATTAACCGACAGGCTGTTTTCAGATATAGGAGTACAAGCCATTCATGCGATCGGGGTCAGCACTCGTCCTCGTGCTGTGGAGGGCTCTTATATGCCCTGTTTTTTGGCAGGAGAATCTCAGGCAAGAGTTTTGGGGTCCACTTTAGGAGTTCCTGTATATCCTTGTGCACATCAGCAGATGCATGTTGCGGCATCTTTATACTCTGCCGGTGCCATGGAATTAATGGATATTCCACACCTCGCTTGGCATCTATCCGGAGGAACAACTGAGCTGTTGTATGTAACTCCCCAAGGAAAAAGTGTACACTGTGAAAAAATCGGCGGCACTACTGATATTTCCGCAGGTCAGCTCATTGACCGAACAGGGAAGCTGTTGGGTTTATCTTTTCCCTCCGGTAGAGAGATCGATTCCTTGAGTAAGGAAGCTATCGATACCTCTGTGTTTAAAGTTAAAGTTACAGGAACGGAGTTTTCCCTTTCCGGTGTGCAGAACAAGGTTCAACAATATCATAAGGATTCTAATGCGGAAACTGCGGGATATGCCCTGCGCTGTGTGGTAAGTGCCATTATTAGAGCTACCGAAAACGCTCTCAAGCAGTATCCCGGTTGTAAGGTTGTATTTGCAGGAGGCGTCAGTTCCAATTCCTATCTGCGAACCTGCTGTCAGCATTTGCCTGCCGTTTTCTGCGAACCGGAATTTTCCAGAGACAATGCTTTAGGCACGGCGATCCTTGCGTGGAGGGAACACAATGAAGCCAATTTATGAAGTCTCTCAGATCAATGAATATTTAAAATGCCGTTTTGAAGAAGATCCCTTTTTAGGGGATCTTCTTATCAAGGGAGAGATCAGTAACTATAAGCTTTATCCCTCGGGCCATCATTATTTCTCTTTAAAGGACAGCAACGGTGCTCTTCGTTGCGTAATGTTTAAAGGGAACTCATTTGCCCTTCGTTTCCGCCCGGAAAACGGAATGAAGGTCATTGCCGCAGGTAGGATCACCGTTTTCCCCAGAGACGGAGCCTATCAGCTATACTGCACCCGTTTGGTTCCTGACGGAATAGGGGACTTGCATATTGCTTTTGAACAGTTAAAGGCTCATTTGCAATCCCAAGGCTTATTCGATCCTGCTCGGAAAAAGCCTATTCCCAACTATCCCCATCGGATCGCCATAATTACCTCGTCCGCAGGCGCCGCTATTCGGGATATGCTACGGATACTCAGAGCACGCTATCCCTTGGCAACTGTTAAGATCCTACCGGTTCGTGTCCAGGGGATCGAAGCTCCTGCCGAAATTGCGGGCGCTATTCGTTATGCAAACGCCCACCGGATAGCGGATCTTATCATTACAGGTCGAGGCGGAGGCTCAATGGAGGATCTGTGGGCTTTTAATGATGAGCGAGTTGCTTATGCCATTGCCGCTTCGGAAATCCCGGTTATTTCCGCTGTAGGTCATGAGCCGGATGTGACTATATCGGACTTTGTTGCCGATTTGCGAGCCGCTACACCTTCTAACGGTGCAGAGCTTGCTGTACCGGATCAGATGGAGCTTAGACAGCAGTTGGCTCTAAAGCAGAGTCTTCTGACAGCCCATATTACGAAACGCCTGAAACAAGAAAAACAGCATTTATCCGTCATTGCTCGTTCCAGAGTCCTAACTGATCCCGTAAATTATATCAATGATCGCAGGCTTCGGATAGACTATCTACAGCAAAAGCTCCAAGGTGCAGGGGAAAGAACTGTTGCCGGCAGACGTCAGCGTTTTATTTTCTTAACCGCCAAACTCGACGCTATGAGTCCCTTTAAAGTTCTTGCGAGAGGGTATAGCCTCGTAAAGGATAGTAGTGGAAAACTGATCACAGACAGTAAGGATCTCTCCACGGGAGAAGATCTAACGATATCATTCCGCGAAGGCAGTGTCACTGCCACAGTAAAGGAGGTTACTCAATGAGTGAACAATCTCAAACTTTTGAACAATCCATGGCTCGATTAGAGGAAATCGTGTCCCATATGGAACGGGGAGATGTTCCTCTGGAACAAGCCCTTTCCTTATTCGAAGAAGGAACAGGTTTGGTTGCTCGATGCACCAAGCTACTGGATGAAGCTGAATTAAAAGTCATACAGCTTAGCAAGGGCTCCGATGGGGAACCTGTAGAAAGGGAGTTTGCGGAATATGAAGGATAAGCAATTAGAGCAATATATCTGTAATATTGAGAATTATCTAAAAGAATGCTTCTTAGAGGAAGTACCGCAAGTTCGCCTCTATGAGTCTATGCGTTACAGCTTGCTTGCAGGGGGAAAACGCCTACGACCTGTTTTAACCCAGGCATTTTGCGAGCTTTGTGGGGGAGATCCTAAGGATAGCTTGCCCTTTGGTGCCGCTGTGGAGATGATTCACACCTATAGCCTGATCCACGATGATCTCCCCGCTATGGATAACGACGATTTTCGTCGTGGAAAACCGACCAATCACAAGGTTTATGGGGAAGCCCTTGCGATTCTTGCAGGCGACGGACTCTTGACCCACGCATTCCGCAGATTGACTATGGCAAACCTTCCTGCAGAACGTATAATCAAGGCTGTTTCTGTGCTCTCTGCCTGTGCAGGAGAAGACGGTATGGTTGGCGGACAGGTTCTGGATATGGCCGCAGAAGAACGGGAGTGCATCCCTTCTGAGGTATATGATATCCAGAGTAGAAAGACCGGCGCTCTTATTTCCGCCGCCTGTCAATTAGGTGTTATTGCCGCCGGAGGTAGCGAAGAACAGCTCAATGCCGCCATTACTTATGCAGATTCCTTGGGACTGGCCTTCCAGATCAGGGATGATATCTTAGATGTGATCGGCGATGCCTCCCTTTTAGGAAAGGCCACAGGTGTCGACGGCAATAAGAATACTTTTGTCCGTATTCACGGCATTTCTCGTTGTGAAGAGATGGTTTCCGCAGAAACGGAAAGAGCTATTTCCGCACTGCAAATTTTCCCCGAACCTACATTCTTAACAGAGCTTGCTCGATCTCTTGTTGCAAGAGATCATTAAGTATTAGATAGGAGAGTAATCTTATGCTAAAAAAAATTCTCACTTTGGTTTTGGCATGTGTCATGCTAATATCGGTTTCTCTTCCCCACACCTCCGCCGCTTATGTAGAAGATTCCAACACCGGCGTTGAAGCCCCCACTGCTGAAACAAAAGCAGGGGAAGCATGGGACGTTGATGGCGACGGAACCCTGGAAATTCTGGCTATCGGCAATAGCTTCTCTGTAGATGCATTGCAGTATGTGTGGAATATTTGCCGTTCTCTCGGCATTTCCAAAATTGTTCTCGGCAACCTCTACATCGGTGGCTGTAGCTTAAATACCCATGTTACCAACGCAAACAATGATTCTGCGTCCTATACATATTACTACAATGACAGCGGTTCTTGGACCACCACTAAGTCCTATAAAATCAGCACCGCAGTCAAATCCCGTTCTTGGGACTTTATTTCCATGCAGCAGGCCAGTGGTGACAGCGGTGTAGAGAGTACCTACAGCAAGCTGGGCACCCTGATTTCTAAAGTCAAGTCTTATATGGGCTCTTCTGCTCAGACCAAGCTGGTCTGGCACATGACTTGGGCTTATCAGGCCGATTCTACCCACTCCGCATTCTCTACTTATAATAAGAATCAGACTACCATGTATAACGCAATTGTAACCGCTGTTACCAATAAGATCCAAACCAACAACAATTTTGATCGTATCATCCCCAGCGGTACCGCGGTACAGAATATGCGTTCCTCCGTTGTAGGTGATACCCTGACCCGCGACGGCTATCATATGAGCTATGATCTGGGCAGATTCTTAGTAGGTCTCATGTTTGTTAAATCTATCACAGGGCTCGACATCAGCAAGAACACCTATGTCCCCAGCGGAGTCAGCGATACCAACGCCTATATTGCAGTCAATGCAGTTAACAAGGCATATTCCACCCCCTTAAAGGTCAGCAAGTCTGTCTATACCGGCAATAACCCCAGTTCCGGTTATATTGAACTTGTCCCTACCATGACCAAGGGTGCTTATTGGCATTCCAATTCCAATAACTATAATACCTTGATCACTTCATCCGATATCAATCAGCGTTTCTGGGCTACCCACCGATTCACGAAGAATGAACTGCCTGTGGGTACCATAATTTTGATCAAGAGTGGATGGCAGTATCGTCCGGAAGGATGGGTCACAGATGCAAAACAGACCTCCCGTGAAGACACAACCACAGATAAGATCGTTGTCGTTACAGATAATTGG